>CAZLNI010000115.1:0-3722 GCA_964560995.1 uncultured Muribaculaceae bacterium | reverse complement strand
GATATCCCATTTTGGAAAGTTTGGCAAACGAGTTATGTTTTTGTTTCTTCCACTTCTCCAAAAATGAATAAAACTCATATACTTTATCGCTGTCGATTCCATTTTCTTCACACCAGGTTTTTACCCTTAAAATGTTTTCAGGAGAAGTTAATATTCCATATAATATGTTTGGGTTACTTCTAAAGTTAACTGCCTTCATCTGGTCTCCCATTAAAACTGCGTCTTCCTCATTTGGTAATAAAACGAATACACAACCCATTGGCATGCAATAATCGTGCAATCTTGCATAAGTACAAATAGGAGTTGCTATATTTTCTTTCGTAACGGCAGAAATGTGACCGTCTAAATCATGACTTGTCGCACAACCTAGCCTGTCTTGGGTACAAGATATTTCTCCACTTTCTATTATCTCTTTTGCAAAGTAAATCGGTGTACCATGAAAACGTAAGGGTAGATTATCTGGAACGATTCTCTTAAAAGCTTCTATATAATCTCCATATAGTCTAAGTCTATAATCGTTGTCTTCTTGAGTATCAGGTCTTAAAAATTCTAGTTCTCTCTCGCTGACGTATATTTGTCGTTCATATAGAAATAACAATCTTCTAAGCGAAGACAATTCAGATAACCCCTCTTCCGTAGAAGCCCATTGTAAAAGCTTTACTTGTTCACTAATCTCTTCCACTTTTTTTAGATAGAACTGTCTATAACTTTGTAGGTTGTCAACTTGTCTTAAATATTCACCTTTAAAATCGTATGCCATATTTCTTCCTCTTTATGAGAATTTATTATACTTTAAAAAAAGTAAAAATCAATAAAAAAGAGCCCAATAATGTGACTCTAATTGTTTAAGATAACTTTAATAAGGCCTGTTAACAGGATTTGGTTTAAGACAAGGAGTTGGGCAATTATAATCTGGAGATTGGCACCGACATTTATCTAAGTACCATTTTATTATAATCTGTCTTTCTTTCGCATATTCTGGCTTACCATCTAAGCCTTTAATTATCCTAGGTACGAGCTCTTTTACATACCAATTCTCTGTCTCCCATTGAGCGCGATTACAAGCTCTTTCTTTACCGACATAGTTAAAAACATCTTCTAGGGCCATTCTCATGTTAACTTCTACATTTTGTCCTTGAGGAAATACCCCTTTGACGAGCATCATATCCATTTCATACTCGTATTGATAAGACATTCCTCTGATGAACGGTGGAGTGATAAAAGTATATTCTTCTAGTTCTCTCATAGTCCATTTACCAGTTCTATGTCTCAATCTTTGACCGATGGAAGAAATACTGCAAGTAGATGTGACATCGACGAATGAACCGAATTCATCCGGTTTATCGAAAGGGCTAATTTCTGGATGGCTACCAAAAAGAGCTAATTTGACATGTTTGTTATCTTTAAATAAAATATCTCTTCCGTCTACTATTTTTTCTTGCACATCAGGATACAAAAGAACTGCTTCCTTTGTCGATACGACGATTCTATTATCTACTAAAGCTTTCATTAACTCCTTAGCAGATGGCACAGCTAAACGTTCGATATCACTTCTAGGATGCTCGACCATATCTTTGAGTTTTACATAAATCTTTTGCCATTCACACCAAGGCGTTGTATAAGCAATCGACGTAGGAACCAATATGCCGATGAAATTACGAGCATTCTCTTGGGCAATTTTCCTTGCTGCTGTTCTTGCAGCCTTTTCTATATCGGCTTCCGTTTTGTTCTGTGCTCCCATTTTTTTCTCTGCTTCTATTTTTCTCTTTGCTTCCATCAAAAATGTTTTACTATATTTGTCCCACAAAACATCGTTAAATATTTTGAGCCACTTGTTATATAAGTCGATTTCAATTTCCG
Organism: uncultured Muribaculaceae bacterium; assembly: GCA_964560995.1. Classification (GTDB taxonomy): domain Bacteria; phylum Bacillota_I; class Bacilli_A; order RF39; family UBA660; genus RUG11867. The sequence goes on along the minus strand of CAZLNI010000115.1, from coordinate 1,862 downwards.
ATATGGCATCACTTACCTTCACTTTTGTGTAACGAAAAGAACGTTCGCATGCTGAACTGAAATGTTCATCATTTAATATCATACACAAGACTTTGGGTAATCCTATTATCTCTACAGAAATCTCTTGATGCTCTTTAGGTGTACCGTGATCGTTTATAAAAGTATCCATACCCATACGAATAAGTTCGCTCTCGGGCATCTCTCTTATGGACTCGGGTGTTGCCGTATCTGGTTTATAGCACCATGCCGCTTTGATACCTGCATACCTAAATGCTGCTCTTAAATCGATTTTTCCGTCCTCTGCTAAAAATCTGTTTTCCTTGTCGAGTGACAATCTCATAAAAATATACCTTCTTTCCAAAACGTCCCCAAAGTATTCTCATTAATACTAATTATATATTAAATGCCTTGCTTTAGCAAATGAAAAATACAATTTCGTATTAGAAAATTGTATTAAGCTAGAAATAAAAGATAACACAAGAAACCCATTAATATAGTAGAACAAATTATACCGTTTATTCTGTCTTGCTTATTCGAGCGATTTTTTACGCCTACTGCCATCGTCATGAATAATCCGCCAACTAAACCTCCTATATGCCCGGCGTTATCTATACCAGGAAATATAAATCCAAACATGAGATTCACTAAAACAAGGGGGATAATCTGTGTCTTTAAAGCATTATCTAGATATAATCTATAATGATATCCGAAGTATAATAGAGTTCCCATTAAACCGAATATTGCTCCACTCGCACCTAAAGACCATGTCGTAGGAGCGTTGACCAAACAAGAAAGAAGATTACCTATTACCATTGCAAAGAAATAGATACTTAAATATTTTGCTTTTCCAAAATATGACTCGACTTGCTCTCCAATTATGTAAAGACAGTACATATTCATCAAAAGGTGAAATATATTCCCATGCATAAACCCACTTGTGATAAGCCTATAAAAGTCTCCACCTTGGACATAGATTTTATTTAAAGATAAAAGTGTATATAAATCGAATTTTGAAGTTAAATCACCTATGGCTGCGACAAAAAACAATAAAACGTTCAAAATTATCAACAGCTTAGTAGCCAATCCATCTTTCTTTCTGAATACTTGTTCATATTCGTCGTTATCTTTAGCGGTCTTTAAATTTATATCGTTCGTCACGTTAATTACAAACTCTAAACCGTTTTTGGAATCGATTAAGTTATTTTTTAATTCGGGAAACATTTCATTGAGTTCCTTATTTTTAGCCAAGTTGGCGTTTTCACTTAAAAATACGCAATCGATATTTTTGGTTCCTCTATGGTCGACCATTGAACCAGAATCTAATAGAATATTTAATGTATTTAGAGAAAAACTTAAAGTTTTCTTTTTTACTTGTTTAACTATATTTTTTATCTTAAAAAAATCAAAATCTAGTTGTTCGTTATTGTGAACATGATTTGCATTTATTCGAACTATTTTATATGGAGCATTAACATTTTCTAGCCATATTTCGTTTTTTACACCCCTTACGACGATAGGAGTATAGTTTTCTACAGTAATAAAATAGTGAGTTAACTGCATTAAAAGCTGATCAGTTTTATCCATTTTAGCTTTATTCATCGCACACAACCTCTCTTTGTACCATATATTTTATAATAATTTACTTAAGATGTAAAGTAAACCTATATAAACAAAGTAAAAATAGGCTTTTTGTGTGAAAAGAAAACATTTAAAACTAACTATAGCATCGTCATATTGCTTTTCAATTCTATCAAAAGGTAATCAAGTATTTTTGAACCATTTTGGTAATTAGGTCACGGCTGTATACGAACTTTCGTAAATAATAAAAGAAGATTTACTTAACCATCTTCTTTAAATCGTAC
>CAZLNI010000114.1:0-3756 GCA_964560995.1 uncultured Muribaculaceae bacterium | reverse complement strand
ATATTTTGGGATATGAATGAAATATCTTATGAAGTATTACTAGAAAATATCATTAATGAAGAAACATCAGAAGAATTAAAGAAAGTTTTACATATTAATATACATAGCAAAACAAGTGATGAAATGAAAGTTATGTATTCTTTTAATCCTATACAAGAAAAACAATATGATGAACTAACAAATGATAAATATATTTCACTATGGAATAATGTTATTTATGGAACCTATAATTCAAGTGAAGAAATATCTAGACTAGCTAAATACGAAGCACGCAGTATCATCGATGATGCCAAAAAAAATGCTTCTCGCATAGTCAACGATGCCCTTTTAGAAGCAGAGAAAATCGAAACTAAAGCCGAAACCTTACGTAGAAATATGGTCGTCTTTAAAAGGCGCATGCGTACCATAGTTAAATCCCAATTAGAGACGATAGATGATATCGAAGAGGTTAAATTAGAGGAATAGCTTCCATTAAGGAAGTTTTCTTTTTGCAAAATTACGGATTATTTCATAATATACTAAAAATAATAAAGAAAATAGGTATAAAGTATTTATAAGAAGTGACTTTTATGTGATACAATAATACATCAAGAGGTGTAGAGATATGAAATATGATGAACTAATAGAAACAATAGAATCTCAAAAACAAATGAACGAACTGCTACGGAAACAAACATATATTATGATTATTCCTTCGACTCATAAATATGCAAGTGATGATGGAAAAACAAAATTAGTTAAATATGGAATAAATGATGTATGGAATGAATTTATGTTTAAGGAAAATAAAATATTGTTTTTTATTGATAAATATCTTGAAACTTTCAGCAGTGCTTTAAAAAATTATTCTACAAGATTTAAAGAGGATAATATTTCTTTCCCGCCTAATGCTTTATTTAATGAAATGGTCTATTATTTTGATTCCATTATAAGCTCTGTATATGTTATAGTTGAAGCAGAACAAAAAGAAGTTTTAGCCAAATATCTTGATGGGATTAAAATACATGAATTTTATCCAACAAGGCAAAAGTTTGGATTATGGTGGCAAATTTATATGCTCAGAAACAGAGTATTGCATTATACAGAAGCAAGATATGATAATAATAAAGATTGTTGCTCTAGATATATGGATTTTTCATCAAGGATATTAACAATTATAAAAAAGGATGGTATTTTCAAAATCCCTTCTACCTTAATCGATATTAATAAAGATGCTAATTTAGAGAAAGCAATAAATTTTGCAATAAATAATAGGAGTGTAAATCCATTCGATTTATTGTTTCCAAACAAGTCTGCCAGCGGAAAAGATAAAAAAAATCCAAATGTGTTATATATTGGTAATGATATTTATTTTGATTATGCAACTTCCGGCGTTAAATTAATTAATGATATTCATGATTTGTTAAATAAAATTAACTATGAATTTATAAGAAAGTTTGCAGAAGATTATGATAATATTGAAAAATTATTAGAGTCTGAAATTTTATTGACGTCAGAAGGAGATGCGTTTTCAGTAAGAAGTGTCTTTAAAAATTTAACATAATCGCGCATCGTATATGAGAGTAAGATTGTGGTACTAATTTAAATAAACATCATATATTTGCCCTTCGAAATATATCTCGTTTACTTTTTTCTTTTCTTCAAATTTTGAAAATATCTCTTCTAATATATCGATTCTTTTATTGTCCTTAAATACGAGCTCGTTTATATATTTTTGTTCGAATACATTAGTAGAAATATATTTTTTCATCGTCACAAAAGCTCGCATTATATTTATTCTCATTTGTGGCGCTATGTTTGTTCGCAAAACAGTAGAGAGCATTGCAACTTGTTCGGTAAAGACATAGGGTAGTTTTCTTATACCTCCATATTCGTTACAACTTGAAGTCCCTATATGGGACTTCAAGTTGACAAATTCTATTTTTGTGGTTTGAAAAGAAAAGTCATCTGGTAATCTACCAAGAAGGCTTTTGACTGCTTAGTTTATAACATCATAATTACTAATTTTCTTTTCCAAATATTTATTATTGCTTTCTGACAATATTTTCATTTGAGAAATTGCAATTCTATTTAATCTTTCGAGTCTAATTGCTTGCGATATTCCATCATTTATAAAAACTGCATTTAAATTTTCTAAGTTTGCTAAACATATTAATTCATCTATAGAAGCGTAGTCCCTTATATTACCCGCTTTATCTTTATTTTCCTCTCTCCATTTTTTAGCGGTTACTCCAAACAAAGCCATATTAAGAACATCCGCTTCCTCTGCATATATACAATTTATTTCTTCTTTTGTTAATTCCTTTGGCAGTAAATTGTTTTTAATGGCTCTAGAATGAATTCTATAATTGATTTTAGATAGTTCTCTTTTAATATTCCAGCCTAATTGTTTTTGCTCCTCTTGCTTTAATCTCTCAAATTCTTTTATTAATAATAATTTAAATTTTGGACTTATCCACATACCAAATTCAAATGCTATATCTTTATGTGCGTAAGTTCCACCATATCTTCCAGCTTTAGATACGATACCTATAGCATTTGTTTTATTTACCCACTCTTTAACACTAATTTTATAACTATTAAGGCCTGCTTGATTTTTAATTGTGGCAAATTCGCCATAATTAAAATTAGGGTTGTGAAGCTCTTCCCAAATACCTAAAAATTCAATAGTATTTCTATTTCTTAGCCAGTCAGATACAAAGAAATCGCCATCTTTAGATTTAAGCATATCGGTAATAGAAATATAATCATTATCATTTATCCTTGTATAATTTATTATTTGATTATCAACTTTCAATTCTGCCATTTCATCAATTCCTTTCTTTATTCTATTACACATTATATTGGAGTTTCAATATCAGAATCTAACATGACCTGTGGCCCTCTTATTTCATAAATCATATTCTCTATTTTGTGTTCATCTTCAATCATTAGTTCGTTCATACCAATATCCTCCTATTTGCATTATAACAATGCCTATAAGTCATGTCAATTTACAAAGTCCCTTTTACAATCTTTCGTAAATTTTAGCTTAAAAAATAAGTTGAAATCATAAAAAAACTGAAGATTTTCTCTTCAGTCTTTAACATTATCTATTGTAGAACTCGACAATCATCGATTCATCTATCTCAGCAGTAAGTTCGCTTCTCTCTGGGAATCTTATATAAGTTCCGCTCATCTTCTTAACATCGAAATCGACATAAGCAGGGCGAGTTACGTTAGCTTCTAATGAAGCTTTAACTGCTGGATGTTCCATAGAACCTTCTTTTAAACTGATTGTGCTTCCTGGCTTAACGCTGTAAGAAGGGATATCTACCTTAGAGCCGTTGACGAGTATGTGTCCATGATTGACTAGTTGTCTCGCACCACGTCTAGTAGTTGCGAGTCCCATTCTGTAAACTACGTTATCGAGTCTGCTCTCCAAAAGTTTGAAGAAATTTTCACCTGCAATACCGTCCATTTTAGAAGCTTTATCGAAAGTTCTTCTAAACTGTTTTTCAGTAAGACCATACATAAATCTCATTTTTTGTTTTTCTTGTAACTGAGATCCATATTCGCTCATCTTTTTCTTTCTGTCCATACCATGTTGTCCTGGAGCATAAGGTCTGCGAGCAAGTTCTTTTCCACTTTCTAAAGTAGAGAAACCGAGTCTTCTAGATTTTTTATATACTGGTCCAGTATATCTTGCCATAATTTTTTCTCCTTTCTATATAATATTCGCAAAAATGTTTAAGTTCTTCTGTCAACTGTCTATTG
>CAZLNI010000113.1:0-3762 GCA_964560995.1 uncultured Muribaculaceae bacterium | reverse complement strand
ATACTAAAGAAAGATTCACTTTAGATGAAGGCCTATCGAAGGCTGTTCGCGAAGTATTCGTTCGTCTTTATAATGAAGGACTTATTTATCGCGGTGAGAGAATAATAAATTGGGATCCAGAAGCAATGACGGCACTTTCCAATGAAGAAGTCATATATAAAGATGTCGAAGGAGCTTTCTATCATTTAAAATACTTTATCGAAGGAACAGATGAATTTTTAGAAGTCGCGACGACTAGACCGGAGACGTTATTTGGCGATACAGCCGTTGCCGTCAATCCTAAAGATGAAAGATACAAACATCTAATCGGAAAAAATGTCATTTTACCGATTTTGGATAAGAAAATACCAATTATTGGAGACGAACATGCCGATATGGAATTCGGAACAGGGGTCGTTAAAATTACCCCTGCTCACGATCCAAACGACTTCGAAGTCGGTAACAGACATAATTTAGAGAGAATCATCATTATGAATCCAGATGGCACGATGAATGCCCTCTGTGGTAAAAAATATGAAGGCATGGATAGGTTTGCCGCGCGTGAAGCAATTGTTCAAGAATTAGATGAAAAGGGAATACTCATTAGAATAGAAAAAATTACCCACAATGTCGGACATTCTGAGAGAACCGACGTCATGGTCGAACCTTATCTTTCTAAACAGTGGTTTGTTCGCATGAGACCTCTTGCCGATGCCGTCTTGGCTAATCAGAAAAACTCAGATACTAAAGTCAATTTCTGGCCAGCAAGATTCGAGAAAATTATGGATCATTGGATGGAGATTACGTATGACTGGTGTATTTCTCGTCAACTATGGTGGGGTCATAGAATTCCTGCTTGGTATAAGGGAGACGAAGTGTATGTCGGCATGGAGGCTCCTCTAGGCGAAGGCTGGGTCCAAGATGAAGATGTCTTAGATACTTGGTTTTCAAGCGCCCTTTGGCCTTTCTCAACTTTAGGTTGGCCTAACAATACAGACGATTTAGAAAGATACTATTCGAACGACTGTCTAGTAACCGGCTACGATATAATACCTTTCTGGGTAAATAGGATGACTTTTCAAGGTTTACATTTCACCGGAAAAAGACCTTTCAAAGACTGCATTATTCACGGATTGATTCGCGATAAAGAGGGACGCAAGATGAGTAAGTCGTTAGGTAACGGAGTAGATCCTATGGATGTCATCGAGAAATATGGAGCAGATGCTTTAAGATACTACTTGACAACTGAGGTCAGTGCAGGCATGGATTTAAAATATGATGAAGATAAGGTCAAAAGTACGTGGAACTTTATCAATAAACTTTGGAATGCTTCGCGTTTCGTCCTTTTAAATATAGAGAATTTAAGGGAAGACGAATTTAATCTAGAATATTTAAAAAGAGAGGACGAATGGATTTTAGCCAAACTAAACAATGCGATTAAAGATGTCCGCAGATGGTTGGATAGATATGAATTCAACAATGCCGGCACGGCTTTATACAATTTCATTTGGAATGACTTCTGCGACAATTATATAGAGATGGCTAAGTTTACTTCTAAAGATATTAGTACACAATCGACTCTATATTACGTCTTATCTTCTATCATAAGAGCGATCAGTCCATTTATGCCTTACGTAAGTGAGGAAATCTATGGCATGTTACCATTTAAAAAGTGTAAATCGATCATGATAGATGCATATCCAGAATTCGATAAAAACTTATGCTTCGATACTAAAAATGTCGACGACATGCTCGAATTCATCCGCCTATTTAGAACTTTTAAATTAGAAAACAAAGTTGGGCATGACTTCAGTGTCGAATATAAAAATAATAAAGATTATACTCTCATCGCAAATATGTTAAAACTAAACGGAAAAGATGATGGACAAAAATATAATGCTTCTTATGATGTGGTTTATAAAGATTATGGTATCACGGTCTACTTTCATAAGGATGCGAGCCAAGATGTCGACGCCGCAAAAAAGAGAATAAAAGAACTCGAAGCATCTATCGCAAGGAGAAAGAGCCTTTTAGCAAATGAAAACTATACGAGTAAAGCGCCTCTAAATATTGTCCAAAATGATAGACAGAAATTGGAAGAAGAGGAAGAAGAGCTTAGAAAACTAAAATTAGCATGAGTGATAAAAAAGTTTTATTGACTAACATCAAAAAGATTCATACGACCGAATTAGGCGTGGCAAGAATCGCTAAGAATCTCAAAATCGAATCAGCTGGTGTAATAGATTATTGTAAGAAGATTCTCGTCGATACCAAAAGTGATGTCTTTAAAAAAGGAAAGAATTATTACTGTACGTTAGATAACATCGTGCTTACGATTAACTCTTACAGTTTTACAATCATAACAGCTCATTATTTATAAAATTATAAAAAGCATCTAAATGTCAATTTTAGGTGCTTATTTAGTCTCTAAAAAATAGTAATTGCATTTTAAAGGCACACGTGTTAGACTATACCCATAGAAAAGAGGGGGAGTTTATGGGAAGGCCAAAAGGGGCAGTTTCGCGACAAAATATGGTTAGAGAATACCACGCAGGTGACAAATCGAAAAGAGAAACACTTATTGCGTCCTACACGGACATGGCTCAAGAGATAGCACTAAAATACACGGGTCTCGGATTAGACGATGAAGACTTAATTCAATCGGCATATGAAGGACTCATAGTAGGCGTAGATAAGTGTTTAAATAATGCAGCCTGTAATAATATTGCAAAGACTATTCAAAGATCCATTAGACAATATGTCGTTTATGCTGTTGGTAAATGGATTAATTATAAAGGAATTAATCATCATTTTTCATGTGAAGTCTCTACCATCGTCGAAGTTCTGCGAATTAGAAGAGCTTTATTAATCGATTTGGGAAGAGAACCAACTTTAGAAGAAGTTGGCGAACAAATTTTAATAGGTTTATCGACTATAAAGAGTATTTTAGATCGAAAAGACAACTATTATATTAAATATTTAGATGACTTAACAGACGATGAGAAGACGTTTGTCATTGATGGAGTGGTAGACCCTACTATAGATATATTAAATAAACTTTTATTAGAAGATTTAAAAAATCTTGAATTTTCCCTTTCTCTAAGACAATTAGAATATATTAACCATAGATTAAACGGTTATAATACAGAAGATATTATTAGATTGATGGGAGTTTCTCGCCAAAGAGTTTCGGATATAAAATTAAAGATCACAGAAAAACTAAAAAAAATAGAAGTACTTCCAGATTTACTATATGGTGAAGATCAAAAAAGGGAGAGTCTAGAAGAAGAAAAGCGCTTTACTAACCGCCGTAAAAGAGATAGACAGAATAACCGGTATAGATATTAAAAAATACATCAACGCATATCTTTGATGTATTTTTTTAGTGCACGTGCATTTTTATCGAAGACTATTTTTAATTGGTTATCGATTTCTACTATGCCTTGAGCTCCGAGTTTCTGTATTCCTTCTTTATTCGCGAGAGAAACGTCTTTCAATGTTACTTTAAACCTCGACATAGAGACTTCACAATCTATGATGTTGTCTTTGCCTCCTAAATACTTGACAAGTTTATTCATGTCTTCATTAAAAGACTTGCTCGATACTTTAATCGCCACTAGGGCAACGATTAGTAATACGAACGCTATTATTAAATATTCCCAACCCATATATTAATCACCTAAAGATAATTATACTATACTTTGGATAAAAAATATACAACTAGTTTTATTGAATTATTTCCTTTGCAGAGAAAAAGGTGATTTTTCCATCAGCTTAGGAATA
>CAZLNI010000112.1:0-3771 GCA_964560995.1 uncultured Muribaculaceae bacterium | reverse complement strand
AGAGTCTATTTTTTAAAAGTGCTTTTATTTTATTAATCGGGTCTATGGTTACGAAAGTTTTAGGCTTTTTAATTAGAATCGTATTCACTAGAATAGTTGGTTCTGAAGGTATAAATCTTTACAGTTTAGTCATGCCGACATACTCGCTTTTAATAGCGTTAACACAACTGGGTTTACCGATGGCAATAAGTACTTTAGTAGCAAGAGGTACTAAGCGAGGTAAAAAGATAGTCATGTCTGTGGTACCTATTGCTCTTCTTTTAAACTTGTTCATGATGATAACGATTATCTTTTCTTCAAAGTATATAGCGGTCAATTTATTGGATGAACCGAATGCTCAGTATCCTTTGATGTCGATGGCTTTCATCTTGCCTTTCATATCTATATCTAGCATTCTAAGAGGATACTTTTTTGGTCGGCAGAAGATGCTTCCGCATACGATGTCCAATATTATAGAACAAGTTGCAAGATTTACGATTATCGTTCTTTTCTTACCGTCGTTGGTACGAGCGAATCCTATGTACGGCGTATGTGGGTTTATCTTGCTTTCCATCATAAGCGAATTTATTTCAATCGTAATATTTTTACTCTATTTGCCTAAAAATTTTACTATAAAAAAAGAGGATTTAAAGCCAGATTTGAAAACGACTAAAGAGGTATTGGATTTGTGTCTTCCAACAGTCGGAGGGCGTATTATCGGAAATATAGCTTATTTCTTTGAACCGATAATATTAACTTTCGTTTTAAAGAGTGTTGGCTATTCTAATCAATTTATCGTAAGCGAGTATGGAATTTATAATGCTTATGTCGTTCCCCTCCTCATGATTCCGTCTTTCATAATTCAAGCAGTCAGTACGGCTTTAGTACCAGAGGTTAGTAAGTCTTATGAATTGAGAGATAACAAGAATATAAAAAGACGGCTCAAGCAGTCTTTAGTATTGTCACTCGTATTAGGTCTCGTTTCTAATACTATCGTATTTATGTTTCCAGAGTTTTTATTAAATTTAATCTATGGGACGACAGAAGGTGCGACATATATTAGGATAATGGCTTTTATCTTCGTCTTATATAATCTAGAAGGACCATTGTCGAGCACACTTCAAGCTCTAGGACATACCGATTTGGCATTTCGCTCGGCGACTATCGGTATTATCACAAAGACGATATCTCTCACAGTATTCAGTTACTTTAGAATCGGATTATATGGTCTAATCATCGGAGAAATATTGGATATCTTGGCAATCGTCATATTAAATTTTTGGAATCTTAAGAAAGTTTTGAAATAGCTAATTATCTTTAGGTTCAGCTTGTTTCATTTGCGGAGTCTTCTGTTCGATTTTGCCGGAAAGAGCTGCTAAATATTCTTTATCGAGAGATTCATCTGGTAATTTGCCTTCAAGGAGGCTTGGCCCAAATATGTCCAATTCAATTTCACGGTCATTTTTAACCCATGTGTTTAGAATATCTATTCGTCTTTCAAACACTTTAGGAAAACTTCTTAAAGTAAATCCTGTTAGTTTAAATGAACCCCTTCCAACAAAGGCAATAGATGATTTTATAAATAGTGGCAATGCACCTTCACTAACTACATTAAAACATGCATTGTAGTTTTTTTCACCAGTTTTCTCAATGGCATTTAAAATAGATATAAACTCCGGATGTAAATGTAAGAAATTTAGCAGGTCTGAGACTGAACATCTGTGTAGCACAAAAATTCTTGCGCTCATATATGCTATAGTTTGTTCGATTATTTTTTGTGAAGAATATTCTATTCCTTTTATAATAAAGGCAGCGATAGTTTGGCTTTCTGCATCACTTTTAGTACAATATAGAAGTGTGAATATGGTATCGATGTTTTTTGTTATTATCCCATCTGGACCATGTAAACCTATATTTGCTGTCTCTTCTTGTGGAGAGATAGCCATTATGGTTTGTATCTCTTGGATTATCTTTTTTTTGATGGCCGTGAAATCTATTTTATTAAAATCATATAAAGAAGTTTTATTTACAATAAGGTCAAGCATATCAAAAAAGTCATCGTCGAGGCTATGCTTTAATAAAGCATTTTCAACGGTTTTGATAGGAACTCCCCTCTGCAGATATAAGTATGAATTTATAGGTGTACAGTTCTTTTTTTTAGCTTTTTCCATCAATTTATCAAAGGGCAGGGCTTCATTTGTGATGAGCGCGATGAGTTCTATTGAATTAGAAATGTTTTCAATATACTGTTCACTAAGTGTTACTCCATTCAATACAGAATCAAATCTCGTTGCTGTCTCGGGAGTCTTTTCTTCTGCGCAGTAAGTGCGCACTAAAACTTCAAGAGCTTGCTGATTTTGTGTTTTTTCATATATTTTTCTCATACCTGCATAATCAATTTTTTCCATATAATTAATCCTCTTTCTTAATGAATATTATATAAGATGCAGTAATTATTTGCAAGAAAAAAGCATTGATTTTACTTCAATGCTTCTAATAGTTCAGCTTTTTTCATAGAAGTGTATCCTTCTATTCCTTTTTCTTTAGCTACTGCTTTTAATTCGGCAACTGTCAACTTAGAATAGTCTACCTCTTCTCTCTTTTTAGTAGCCTTAGTTTCAGTTTTCTTTTCTTCTTTTGCTACTGGTTTGGCTTCTTCTTTAGTTTCTTTTTTTGGTGCCTTACCTGCTAGAGCGTCTTTAGCTAATTGGACATATGAAGTGAATAGTGCTTCGTTGTCAATAGCTATTTCTGATAACATCTTTCTGTTAATCTCTACGCCTGCTTTGTTAAGACCATCGATGAACTTAGAATAGCTGATGTCGTTTGCACGGCAGCCAGCGTTGATACGAGTAATCCAAAGTTTACGGAAGTTACGTTTGTTGTTTTTGCGATCGCGGTATGCATATTTCCCACTGTGGAATACTTGCTCTTGTGCCGTTTTAAATAATCTATGTTTGCTACCAAAATAACCTTTGGCTTGCTTTAAAACTTTTCTACGTCTGTTCTTTGCAACAGATCCACCTTTAACTCTTGTCATGATTTACCTCCCTTTTAGATTACGCCTTTAAGTCTAGACCCTAGGGCTTTACTTAAAGTTCCAGCCTTTCTGCGTTTACGGACTTGTTTACTTGAGTCCTTAGCTGTTTTGTGGTTACCATTAGATTTCTTATAAGTGATACTACCACTGTTTCTTACATTTAATACTTTTCTTGTAGATTTATGTGTCTTTTGTTTTGGCATGATTAATTCCTCCTTAAATATTCAATTATTATTGCTTCTTTGGTGCGAGTATTATAGACATATTACGACCATCTAATACTGGACGCTGTTCGATATCGGCGACATCAGAAAGCTCGGATGCGAACTTATTTAAAACTTCAACGCCAATTTCGGTGTGGGCCATCTCTCTACCTTTAAAACGGATAGAACCTTTTATTTTGTGACCTTTAATTAGATATTCGCGAGCATTTTTCTTACGAGTTTCAAAATCACCTATGTCGATTTTAGCTGTAAGTCTATACTCTTTCAGTTCTTTGGTGTTCTCCCTTTGACGTTTTTGTTGCTCTTTAACTTTTTTTTTTTTTTCATAACGATATTTGTTGTAGTCCATAATCTTTCCTACAGCAGGTGTAGAATCACCATTCATGAGAACTAAATCTAAGCCTGCATAATTTGCAAGAGTCAATGCGTCCTCTAATTTTTTAACTCCCATCTGTTCCCCATTAGGACCGATGACCATAAGTTCTGAGACCCTTATTCTATCATTAATAGGTTGCTCATCTTTTGTCA
>CAZLNI010000111.1:0-3786 GCA_964560995.1 uncultured Muribaculaceae bacterium | reverse complement strand
AGGATATATCGTCTTTTTATGATTTTGCAAAAGAGTAAAATTTATAATTGTTAATAAACTGCCAAAGAGGAAAAAGGCAAGAAACGAAGCAAGTTGAATTTCGACACTCATTTAAACAATTTACTGAAGATATTGGAGTCTTTAGTGTGCGTGCCATCTTCTAAATAATTGAGCCCGTTTATTCTCCCTTTAATAGAGACGTTTCCTTCTAAAGTATCAAGTTTAATCATCTCTAAATCTTCGCCTTTGATGTGCATAATTCCTAGGTTGGTATCCAATAGGAATTCTTCGTTGTCAAACGATTCAATCTTTTTTACTCCCGTAATAACGATGCTTTTTCGTTCATTTAAACTTACTATGTGATTTACTCCACCAGCTTCAACTATTCTATCCATATTCTATCACCTAGGTAATTATATGAAAAAAAGCAGAGGATTAGTCTTCGTTTTCCTCTACTGGCATATCTTTTATTCTATTATATTCTTCGATTATCGCATCGTTGAACATCGCTCTTGTTTGCTCATTAATCGGATGGCAAGAGTCATGATATTGTCCGTCTTGACCTTTTTTACTAGGCATTGCTGCAAAAAGTGAACCGTCTGCTCTTTCGATTATTCTGATATGCTCAATTGCAAAACAGTCATCGAGTTCTACGTAAGCTGAACCTTTCATCTTAGGATTTCCGTTTTCGACTTTTCGCACTGATACTTTAGTTATCTTCATAAAACACTCTCTTTCTAAGTCTTTAAACTAATATAATTTTATCCTATATAAGGAAAAAATGCAAGTTAAATAAATGTGAGGACTACTTCGTCATTGATGATGTCAGCATAGCTGAAGCTTCTTATCGTCCCGTCTACTTCTATGGTGAATATGTGGGGATAAAATTCTTTCATAACTCCTATAAATTTATCCGTTTTATTTCTCATGCCGTTTATCTTAACGAGGACGCGTTCGCCTTTATGGGGCAATAAATTTTGTCTTATTAGGTTTGGATTCATTGGCGAGGATAACCGACATACATAACACCGTTACCCATAATTCCCCCCATTCCTTCTCTTCCGTATTTTGTTCTCTCTAAGAGTTCTAAGAGATTAATTTCTTCGCTTCTCTTTGTCAATGCGACAGTTACTGCGATGATGGCAGGGTCGAGAGCATGGATATTAACTCTTTTAGGACTGGATGCATAGTTTGCTCCTGCTTTAATAAGTTCTTCATAGTTACTTTGACAAGCTCCTGCAATTATTATAAGTTTCTCATGGCTAGATTCGTAGTTGCGGGCTGCGAGAACGCTTTTTATGAAGTTTATCGAATTTTGATAATTTTTTGAATCGTGTTCATTGCCTTTTTTCTTATAGTACGCGTCATGCCCAGTAATTATGACGATGTCTGGTTTTATCTCTCTTAAGTATTTGTCGATGCATTTAGGCAGTTCACTTTCTTTAACGTTTTTTCCTACCGCTAATACGCCTGTTTTTTTGTAAAAGTCTAAACAGCGGTTTAAGTAATCGGAGTCGCCATCAAAGTGAAGAATTTTACCGGGCAGATAAAAAAATTCATCGCGGTCAGAGATAATCTTATCTTGAACTCGAAGAGTATAGTCTTCCCTATCTTGTTCTGTTGTGATTTTCTGCAAGTCTTCTAAATTTGCATCTGCATAGAGTCTTACATCGACACCTTTCAGATAATATATACCATCTTGAATATTGAGTACTTTAAAAACTGTGTCGTGATTATAGCTTTTTCTAGTTACATAATCACCTTTAAGAATTTCCATTAGCTTCACCAATTAATTGTATGGTATAAAGAATCTTTTTATTAATAATTTTAGTTACTACAATGAAAAAAACGCAAAAATCGGACACATTGCGTTTTTTTCACGAAAAAGACCGCCTTTACGACAGTCTATTCTTTTTATTGCTCTTTTTTGTTTTTTAGATAAACTAACAAAGGTATACTACCGATTGCGATGATTAAGACTAAAGTAGCGATTATCATCTTTTTATCAAATTTATCTTTCTTATCAGTTTCGTCTTCTACAGGCTTTTTATCTTCTGAACCTGGTTTAGTATCATTTTTGTTGTCATCCGGTTTGTTGTTTTCATCATCTGGTTTAGTATTGTTGGAATCATCTGGTTCATCGTCTGGCTTGTTGTTTATGTTATTTCCATTGTTCGGCTTATTAGGATTGTATGGAATAACAGGTTTTACCGGTTCATTTGGAGTAGAAGGATTCACTGGGTCTGGTTCTGTTGGATTTTCTGGAGTAGATGGGTCTTCTGGGATTTCTGGTTCTACTGGTGCTGGGTCGATTGGTTTTGGATTTTCGTTTATCGAATCGACGTGCGCCGTAGCACTTCCTTTATTACCGGCCATGTCTTCGAATTCAAATGTAAATTCGCCATTTTTTGTAAATACGTATTCTTTATTAGAACCGTTGTTAGTTATTATTATTTCTTCGCTCTCATTTGCTAAGGTTGCGACGACATTACCGTTCGTTTTTTCTGTATATCTGATTTGTGCAGTAGGAGCAACTTTATCTATCCAATTAACTTCTGCTACATGCTCTTTTATATCGTTTTCATCTGAATTATTCTTGTCTTTATATTCGAAGGTAAATTTTCCATTATCTTCAAATTTATAAGTAGATGAACCAGAAATAATTTGAGCATCTGTTTTTTCGCCTTTAGCATTGAATACATATGGTCTGATAGTTGCGACAACATCTTTATTTGTTTTACGCGTAATATCATATGATATATCACTAACGATTATGGAATTATCATTGTTATAGTCAACTTTTATGCTTTTATATGCTATGTTATTAGCTTTGTCTAATAGTTTAAATTC
Source organism: uncultured Muribaculaceae bacterium (assembly GCA_964560995.1). Classification (GTDB taxonomy): domain Bacteria; phylum Bacillota_I; class Bacilli_A; order RF39; family UBA660; genus RUG11867. The sequence continues at coordinate 936 of CAZLNI010000111.1, read as the reverse complement.
GTAATCTCCACTTTGCTCAAAGGTGTATTCTAGAGGGTCTGTTAAAGGCTGTTGTAAGCTTTTTAATAATTCTTTTTCTGCGGCTGTTACTGTGAGAGAGTTTCCTTCAGCATCGTAATACTCTTCACTAGAAACTAATCCATTTGTAATGGTTGTAACATATGTAGCGACAGATGGAACATTGTTGCTATTATTAATATAAATAATTTTAGTTATACAACCGTTTTCGTCGACCTCTACAGTTTTATAAATGTTCTCTTTAGAATCTAAATAAGATACATTTATCACTTTTTTGTCTTTTACTTCTACAAAATTTATTGGCTTATTATTTTTATCTAATAAATAGACGTCTTCGGTAATATCTTCTAAGGAAATACTTATTTTGTGATTACTATCTAGATTATAGTCGACATTGGCATCTGGAATGTCTTTATCAATCCAAGTAACAGTTGCTACTGCAGAACCTGTAGTTCCTAATTCATCGACAAATTCAAATGTGAATTCACCATTTTCTTCGAAGATATATGTATCGCTGCCACCATTATTAGTTATGGTTATTTGAGTACTTGGATTTATGAGTCTAGCAATTACTTTTCCGTTAGTTGGGTCTGTTGTACTATAAGCGATTCCTGCTGTAGGATGTGGGTTTTTAGATATGTCTTGATAAAGATTGAATTCTCTTGCTGTAAACCAATTACCATTTGTTCGGTCAGCAACTATCTTGACATACTGTACTTCCTTAACATCTTCTATTTCAAAACTTTTCGTATTAGCAATTGCGTCCCTTATAGTATTTGCTTGGTTAGTATAAGTGATATTTTTCATGCTAGAAAGTTCTTCCCAATTCTCTCCATCTAGACTTCCATATATTGTGCCGTCGTAGATTTTACCATTACCTCCACCTGCAGGAACAAATTCTACGGCTGATAGGTTAAC
>CAZLNI010000110.1:0-3798 GCA_964560995.1 uncultured Muribaculaceae bacterium | reverse complement strand
TGGCTTCTTCTCTATTCCTTTAGTTATCGATACTTCAGAACAAAGGAATTTATTCAATAAAAATTAAATTTGGACATACAACTTTTTTATTTTCGGTGACATGAAAATAACTATTAATTTAGAAAAACTCTTAAATATATTGTTGGCGATAGCAGTCTTTATACTGTCTATCGCCCTAGTTCTAAGCCTTTGGCCTAGATAACAAAAAGACACAGCTAGAAACCCTTGGGTAATCTAGTTGTGTCTAACCCAAAGGGAGAAACACAACTACGATGAGTTTGTGCTCTCTTAATTAGAATTATATTATATCTTTTCATAAATCTCAACACGTTTTTATTAGTTTACAAACTTTTGTAAAAACGTCCTCACACGGATGTATCAAAAAACCGACTCATACGAATCGGTTAAATTAAAAGTTTAGAGAATATTTCTAAGTAAATTTTTTAAATCTTCTTTGTGCTTTTCGTCATAGTATTCGATAGGTATGCCGTCGTATTCGGAATCGATAAGCTCTTCTTTCGACACTACAGTGACTTTTCGCTCTTTAATGATTATTATTGAAGGAATCGAAAGCTCTTCTTCGATAGAAAGCTCATCACTGTCATCTTTATATTCCAAATAGTAAATCCCATCTATGTCTAGCTCTTTCACTGCATCTTCTAAAGGCGCAACTATTACTTGACTCCACGAATCGTGAGGAGCACCAATGAAGATGATACCCGTGCCACTCCCGATTATCTTATTAGCTTCTTTGACGTCGATATATTTATAGATATTTTCTTCATATGCATTAGGATAACTCTTCTTGAATAAGGCGTTATCGGGAGTGATAGAAGACTTATATTTGACGATGGCATCTCTTATACCAAATCCTAAAAAGACAAAGCCGAGGACGATCAATAGAACGTCTACGGCTATGCGTATTTTTTTATCTTTATTCATTTGCATTTAATTGGTTCATTACTTCGTCTGCAAAGTTTTCTGAACGGTGTTCCATTCCTTCACCGACTTCAAAACGAACCATGTCGACGACTTCTCCACCATTGTTTTTAACGTATGTTTTAACGTCGATGTCTCCGTCTTTAATGAAAGCTTGGTCTACTAAGCAAATTTCTTTGAAGAACTTCTTAAGTCTTCCCGCAACCATCTTCTCAGCGATATCTTGAGGTTTACCCTCTTCCATAGCTTGTTCAACCAAGAATTTTTTCTCTTTCTCGACTCTTTCAGCTGGAACGTTTTCTTCTGAAAGGTATTCTGGTTTCATGGCAGCAGCCTGCATTGCTACGTCTTTAGCCACTTCTTCATTTGCGCCTTTAACGATAGTCAATACGGCTATTTTACCACCCATGTGTAAGTAAGAACCAAATGCTTCATCATCACTCTTAGTTCTAACTTCTACACGACGAAGAGATAACTTTTCTCCGATAGTAGCAGTTTTAGTGACGATTAACTCTTCGACAGTTCCTTCACTTGTCTGTGCCTTTAGTACATCTTCTAAACTAGTTGCATCGCTTTTAAGCGCGGCAGTTCCAATTTCGTCGACCAATTCTTTGAAATTCTCGTTTTTACTTACGAAATCTGTCTCGCTGTTTACTTCGATGATGGCAGCTTTATTGCCCTCGACGTAGACGTTTGCAAGACCTTCAGCGGCGATTCTATCTGCCTTCTTAGCAGCCTTTGCAATCCCTTTTTCTCTCAAATAATCGATTGCAGCGTCCATATTGCCATTAGACTCTACCAACGCTTTTTTGCAATCCATCATTCCTGCCCCAGTCATATTTCTTAATTCATTAACCATTTGTGCAGTAACCATATAAATATTTCCTCCTTTTTCTATCTTTATTCTATTTATTTAGTGCTTCGATTAATTCTTCTTTTTTCATAGAACTTACGCCAGATATTCCAGCTTCTTTAGCTAAATCGCGAAGTTCAGCGACAGTCTTTTTAGAAAGATCTTCTACTTCTTTTACTTCTTCCTGCTTGACTTCCTCATGTTTAGTTTCTTCATGAGTACTTTGAGCGTGGCTTTCTTCTTTACCATCTTTCTTCTCTTCTTCAGTAACATAATCTACAAGAGGTAAGTTCTTTCCTTCACATATTGCGTTGTTCATGACACCTAATACGACTTTAACAGAACGTACTGCGTCATCGTTACCAGGCACTACGTAGTCGACGTCATCTGGATCGCAATTAGTGTCAACTAATCCGAATACCGGTATGTTTAACTTTCTAGCTTCTCTGATTGCATTGATTTCTTTCTTAGGATCGACGATAATCATCGCATCTGGAAGTTTTTCCATGTCGCGAATACCGCATAATACTTTGTTTAACTTTTCATATTCTTTTTTAATGCCGATTACTTCTTTCTTAGGAAGTAAATCGAAAGTTCCGTCTTCTTCCATCTTTTCGATTTCAGCAAGTCTCTTAACTCTTCTTCTAATAGTACGGAAATTTGTAAGAGTACCACCTAACCATCTCTCAGTTACATAGAAAGATTCGCTTCTCAAAGCCTCTTCACGAGAAACTTCACTCGCCTGTTTTTTAGTACCGACAAATAAGAACTTTCCTCCGTTTTCACTTATTTTCTTTAATTCTTCATACGCATTTTCAAGACATGCGACAGTCTTTTCGAGATCGATGATGTAAATATCATCCCTCGCAGTAAAGATGTACTCCTTCATTTTAGGATTCCATCTCTTAGTTTGATGTCCAAAATGAACACCTGCTTCTAATAGATTGTTCATAGAAACAACAGCCATAATTTTATTCCTCCTTCGTTTAATACATCCCAACATTTCGTGATATGACAACCCTGGCTAAGAGTCACTCGACATAAAAATCCATGTTGGTGTCTATTTGGCTCAAAAGCCAACATTATAATAACAAAAAAGAAACCTAAAAACAAGTCCCTTTCTTTTATATTTATTCGTCAAAAGTTCAAATTTATCAAACAATTTCAATTTATGTCGAGGAGGCGATTTATATCATCCTCTGATGGCAATTTTTCTAGAATATCATCCGGAATAAATCTGTTTAATTCATACGACGTTACACCCATAGGAACGTTCATCCCTCTAAGAGACCAATCGACGGTCAGCCTATTTTTTTCTTTACACAAAAGCAGTCCTATCGTATCGTTGTCACATTCCTTCTTTAAAGTTTCATTTACCGCCGTCACATAGAATCCCAATTGACCGGTATACTCCGGCTTAAACTTCGTATTTTTGAGTTCGACTACGACATAACATCTGAGTTCCAAATGATAGAACAGCAAGTCTATGAAGTATTCATCTTCGCCTACGCTTATTTTATATTGGCTCGATACAAAACTAAACCCCTTACCTAGTTCTAGAAGTACATTTTTTATTCTCTCTAACATTGCTTGTTCGACATCGCGTTCATTGTAATCGTTTTTGATTCCAGCTAACTCAAAAAGAATGGATCTTTTAACAAATTATTTGCAAGCTCACTTTGCCTTTTTGGTAAATGCTCATCGAAATTAGAAAGTTTAGGCATCTCTTTTTGCCGATGATATAAATTGGTGTCAATTTGGAATGATAAAATGACTTTTGACCAGCCATTATTTAGACACTCTTCAGCATACCATATTCTTATATCTCTGTCTTTTATCTTCTCTATTAAAATATAATTATGAGTCCAAGACAATTTTGCCACTGCCGGTGGCAAAATTGAAAAATCCTTGTATTCCTCATAAAAAGTCTTCATTCGCGAAAGGTTCCTCGACGAAAATCCCTTCATATTTGGAAACTCCAATTTTATTCCAACGGCAAGTTGTTC
>CAZLNI010000109.1:0-3803 GCA_964560995.1 uncultured Muribaculaceae bacterium | reverse complement strand
CTCACCTCTTTTCACTAAAGTATAATAGTTGCCTTCGCCAATAACCAAATTATCGTGGTCTTTTATGCTTCTGGCAAGCTTAGTAAGTCGTACAAAATTTATTTTATTATACCCTAAAGGTGCAAGTGCACTTCGATACAAAAACTTTATGTCGCACGAACAGACATCATTATACAGTACATGAAGGTTTGGTTTTAAATAATAGAGCCCAAAGTTCATTTTGGAGACGATTTTGGTCATAACAGCCGTCAAATACTCGACATTAGATATCTCTCCAAACTTAAAAAAAGGAGAAGTGTCCAACGATTCGACATACTCCTTTTTAGAATTCAAAAGATACAAATAAATTTTATCTACCGTTAAGTAAACTAAAATATCTTCTCTTTTCATATCTCTTCCTATTTAACTAAATCGCTTACTTTCATATTATAGAATTCGTTAGGGTTTAAAATCTTTCCTTGATAATTTACTTCGAAAAGTAGTGCATTTTCGTAGCCTTTATCGATATTGACTTTTCCACTCTTACCGATGACATCGTTCTGTTTTAGATTGTCCCCTACTTTGACGTTGACTTCACCTAAACAGTGATAGATACTTATGAGTTCCGTCGTATGAGTAACTTCGACGACTTTGCCTAACAAATCGTCATCTGTAATGCTCGTCACACTGCCGTCTAGGACACTTACTACGTCGAAAGTGGCATCTCCCATATAGAGTACTCCCGTATTTTCCATATAAGTGTTTTTATAATAGATTAAAGAGTCGACTTGTTTTTCTTCTGACGCGTTACGATCATAAAAATCTTTTGCAACCGACACTCCAGAGGCATTATAAGGTTGTCCCACTTTCTCGTTTGTTATTTCGACGACCTGTTTAATATCGTCGCCCTCGTTATCGACGATGCCACTCGGAATATAATCTGTCTCAACAGCTCGTGCGTAATCTGTAGCCATCACCTTTCCAATAAATATTATACTTACGAAGATTACGCTTAAGCTGACGACATATAATGCAGGTACTACCCAACTTTTTAATTTTAATTTTTTCATTTCTCATATTCCCCTTCTAATAGAATTTTGGGTAATATTTGGAAATTTATACATTTTTTAAGTCGATTATTTGAACTCCCGTATAATAATGTTTTAATATCTCTTCATAAGAATATCCTGCCTTGGCATAGCCATTCGCACCATACTGACTCATTCCGACACCGTGTCCATATCCCTTCGTCGTAATAGTTATATCAGCCCCTATCTCGATTTCGAAATCGGCACTTCTAAGTCCTAGTAAGCTTCTTACTTCCGTTCCTTTAAATTTTTTATCACAAATCGTGATACTTTCGACATAGTGAGCTTCGTTGCGGATAACTGTCGGGTTTTCCACAATATCACAAGAAAGTCTCAACTTCTTTTTAAAATCTTCTTCGCTCATACTGACAGTTTGCATATATCCGTTTATAGATTCATTATCATATATAGACTCGACACTCTGTAGATAACTTCGTTTTTCTCCAAACACTTGGGCGGATTCGTTAGTTGCTCCTGAACTCATCGAAAAATAGAAGGCTTCTATCAACTTGCCATCGTACGATAAAACCTTTAGAGATGTATCCAAAACCGCTTTTTCTATTTTATCGTAGTACTTTTGAAAATCGTTTCCCCACTTTGCTTTCATTTCGCCTTTATCTATATAAACTTGACTGCCAATTCCGCTCGTTAGATTGTATTCCCCCTCTTCGCCGTTTCTACTGAAAAGCGCAAAAGTCCTCGAAGCGATAGCCTGCGCTTTAAGAGCTTCATCTAGGAAACTTGCGGGCATCTCCCCTGCGACTACTCCTATGACATACTCATCTAATCCAAGTCTTTCCGTCTTGCCGTTTCGAATAAGATTGACGTAATATTCTTTACTCGGCTTCTGGAGGAAATAATCGATAGGTGGTCCGTAAATTCCATCCATATAAAAATTAGTTTCACGTTTTTTTACTACGAAACTAATTACTACTAAAGGTAATAACGCTACTGCTATAAGAAAAAGTTTTTTATTCTTCATTATAGTATCTTGCTAACCTCCATAAAATTTATTATAAAACTGCTTACTAACTCGGCAATTGCCAAAATAAGTAGTATGGCAAAGACGTTCGCCTCGACTACCTTCCCCTGCTTAAAAAATCTGTTCAAATCTAAGCTAGAAACTCCGAAAGTCGTCACTAGAACGGAGAGAATATAGACGATTAATTTAAAGTTCATGGTATTCTCCATTTTCGTAATCGATTACTTTCTGCTTTCTACGATTATACCTTTCCTCATCAGTACAAAAGTCTGTTCCTACAAAAGTACGAATACATTCTGCCGCAAATTTCACATCCATCGTCGAGTCTAAGGCGATCACGTTCGCATCATCGTCGCGTCGTGCCAACATCGCTACTCTAGCGCTCGTAACTAATGCACAGCGTATGCCTTTAACTTTATTCGCGGCAATCGTCATGCCGACACCTGTTCCACAGACTAACACGCCAAAACGGTCTGGATTTTCATTTATAATGCGACATACGCGAAAGGCAAAGTCTGGATAATCGTCGTAATCGTAATTGTCGGTACTCGCGTCGATTATCGCGTACTCGTCCTTTAGTTCTTCTATTAATTTATGTTTATAATCTACCCCGTTATGATCTGTCCCTATTATCAATTTCACTCTTTTTCACCCATTGCTTTCTTAAATATCGGTAATAACCCGATGTTCCCGTCCCTATGAGGAGGCAACTGGTATATATCGTTTCCAGGGAACTCGTTACCTTCAATCAACAGCGGTCCATCCTTTGCAACGCAGACGTCCCATCCTACGTACCCTATTTCTGGTACTACTGTAGCAGCTTCTTCACATAATTTGACTACGCTCTCCCATGCCGGAATCTTTAATCCAACTATTGGCTCATTAGTAAAAGGATGCACATCATACTCGTTATGTTGTTTATCTATTGCCTTTTTTTCGATAATTCCCGTATTGACGTCGATAGGCGCCGCTAACCCCTCGTGATTGAAATTGTCGACGACATAACCTTTATTCCCTATCCGCAAGTAAGCGACGACGACCTTTTTGTTGAGTGTAACTACTCTTAAAGTGTTTATGCTCGCAGGATGTAATTTAGCGATCTCTTCGCACTGTGTCGCCACCTCTTCGACAAGCCTCCGTTCTTCTTTTATCAATTTTTGAAAAAGCTCTAAAGAATCGTAGTCTTTAACGCATATTTTCTCTACGCCCTGCCCACAGGAACCCGAACTAGGCTTGACGATAACTTCTTTTTTCCCTTTTAGAAAATCTTTAAACTTATCATAATTAAACTCATCCAAGTATATCCAATCCCTGTGAAGATATTTGTCGAAAGTTTGATTGAATAAAACTTTATTGCTAAAGTATTTCAAATATTCCGTTTTATTATATTTTTTTTGTATTTCGTTATTGACGCCCCTAGTTATAATAGTACTTCGCTCATAAGAATTCATCTTGTACATTTCGAAAAGCTGATAATCCATATAACCAGCTTGGTATTTAAATCCACAATAGATCATATCGAAAAATAGGAATACTCTATTTTTACCGCATCTCTTGTGAACTTCATCTATCGTTTTAAAAAAGTTCCCAAAGTTCATGTTTTTTATTCTCTTAAATATATAACGAAGCTTGCTCATATCATTTCCACCTATTTCATTATAACAAAAAAAAGACTAGTTTTCACTACTATCTTTTACTTTATACTTCTTATAGAATTTTTCTACGTTGCTAGTCTTTTTATGTTTACCTTGTGC
>CAZLNI010000108.1:0-3811 GCA_964560995.1 uncultured Muribaculaceae bacterium | reverse complement strand
AAACAAGAATTAACAGAAAAAGATTATTCTATGTTAACAGAAGATGAAAAGAGATTTTATCAAAGGAATCTAACAAAGAAAGGAAACTATTCATTAAATCAAACAGCTAAAAAAGCAGGAGTTAAAAATTTTGATAAGTTTCATAATGCAGGATATAAAGGATTATATAATGGTGAAACAGCAAATGATATTGCTAAAAGAAAAGGATTAAGGTATAGAGAAGATATTTTAGATAATATGGGAAGTGAAGAATCTTGCGGATAATTTATTTAGGATTGTCCAAACTGAAGCCAAATTAAAAAGGGACAATATTGAAGGCGAAAACGATGCTTGTATTACACATAAAGAAATAGGCAAAATTGTTAGGAAAGCTATAAAAGAAGCTGGTGGTACCATGCCAGAAGACTTACCTACTCCTAAAAAGAGTTTAAAACAGTTAGAAAAAGAAGAAAAAAAATAAAAGATTATCTTATAGAGAATTAGAATTGGAGGAATAAAATGAAAAAAAAGATAGCTCTAGTTACAGGCGGAACTAGTGGAATTGGCAAAGAGATTGCCAAACAATTATTACTACAAGGATGTTTTGTATTTATAAATTTTGGACATAATGATGAACAGATGTTTGAAGCCAAAAAAGAGTTAAAACAGATAAGTGAAAGCTTTAAATTTATTAAGGCCGATGTCAGTAATGAAGAAGAAGTCTATATTATGATGAACAAAATCAACGAAAAATTCGGAAAACTAGATTATTTAATAAACAATGCAGGTACTAACGTAGACAGTTTTATTGAAAACTTAGATATTGCCGATTTCAAAAAAGTAATAAATGTAAATTTAATTGGGAAAGTACTTTGTACTAAACACGCTATTCCTTTATTGCGCAAAGCAAAGAATCCAAGCATCGTCAATATAGCGTCTAGATTAGGAACTAGGCCATGCGAAGAGGCGAGCGCCTATTGTGCAGCAGAGGCGGGAATTATCAACTTAACCATGTCAAGTGCTTTAGAATTAGCTAAATATAATATCCGTGTAAATACAGTTAGTCCTGGACTAACTAATACGCCTCTTGCTATGGCAGGCTGGACTGAAGAGGAAATTGCATTACAGAAAAAGAACAACCCTATGAAGAGAATAGGGGAAACCGAAGATATTGCAAATGCTGTATTATTTTTATTATCGGATAAAGCAAGTTATATTAATGGCGAAAACATTAATGTAAATGGCGGAACCTTATTAAAATAAAATTTACTAGAGCAAAACATATTTATGCTTTGTTCTTTTTTTGTTATAATTAAATAGGAAGTGCGAATAAGCAAAAGGAGTGTAAATAAAAATGTTTAATTTAAAAAAAGAAAAAATAAAAAAGAATATATTTTTAACTTTATCTATCGTATCAGCTTTTATCCTCATCGCGGGTTTACTATTTACCGTTATGGGAGAAGATAGTCCGGTTAAATTTATTATAAATGAAAGCCCAGTTAAACTTGTCGTTCCACCAGCTTTAGTGTTTTTTATAACGTTCGCTTTATATAGAAATAGCAAAAAAGCGATAGAAGAAACTGCTAAGCAAAATGCAAAATTATAGTTAGGCGATATTAATGGGAAAATATACAAAAGAAAGAATTATTGAGTTGTTAGATAATAAAAGAATAGAATATCACCTTCAAACGCATAAAGCTGTTCATACGATGAACGAAGTTGAATCTGCTGGAGTTATAAGAGAGGGTACAGTTCTTAAGAACCTATTTTTAAAAGATGATAAGGGAAAGAATCATTTTTTAATATGCGTACGAGAAAATTCTCGAGTAGATTTTAAAGAGTTAGAGGCTACTCTCAAAGTAAAACATCTTGGATTTGCTTCTACTGAAAGACTTGATAAATATTTAGGTGTCGAAAGTGGATGTGTCTCACCTTTTAGCATACTAAATAATAAAGATAAAGATGTCAAAGTAATCTTTGATAAAAACTTGAACGATGAAGAAATTATCGGAGTCCATCCCAATGATTCTCGCGCATCAGTCTGGTTAAAATATAAAGATGTTAAGAGAATTATAGAAGATAATGGTAATGAAATACAATTATTAGATTTCAATTGAAACGTGACTCTTATCAATCAAACAACATTACGTTGTGTAATATAAATGTAAAGTTACACCATTTTACACAAAGTTTTAAAATAGAAACCATGGCAATTAAAAACTGATTTGGAGGGTGATTATATGGCAATGTGGAATCCTTGGCATGGGTGCATTAAATGTAGTGATGGCTGTTTGCATTGCTATATCCATAAAGGTGACACTAAAAGAAATGTTAATACCAGTCGAATTGTCAAAACAAAAGATTTTGCTAAACCGCTGGAGAAATTAAAAAACGGAACCTATAAGATGAAGTCTGGTCTAGTTTATCTATGTTTTTCTTCTGACTTTTTAATTAAAGAAGCTGACGCGTGGAGAAATGACTGTTGGAAAATGATAAAAACGCGCTCGGACTGTACATTCCTATTCCTAACAAAAAGAATAGATAGATTTATGGAATGTATACCAGACGATTGGAATGACGGCTACGATAATGCCGTTGTATGCTGTACAATTGAAAATCAAAAAAATGCTGATTATAGATTGTCACTATTTAAAAAGCTTCCTATAAAACATAAATGCATAACAGCTCAACCATTATTAGAAAGAATCGACATCGAAAAGTACCTTGATGACATTGAACTAGTCGTAGTTGGAGGAGAATCAGATAAAAATGCTCGAATTTTTAATTATGATTGGGCATTAGATATTAGAAATCAATGCATTAAAAAGAATGTCAATTTTGAATTTAGACAATGTGGCACTTATACTATAAAAGATGGCATAGAGTATACTATACAAACGAAAGACTTATGTAAACAAGCAAAATTAGCCAGCATCGATTATAAAACCAGTCATAAATAAAACTAAAAATTATATAAGAAAGGATATTTTATTATGAATAAATCACGAAAACATATAATAATTGCTGGTGTACCAAGACCAGAGAAAACTACTGTATGTTCAAAATTAGCTAAGTCGTTTAAACTTCAGCATTTAGCAATGGATGCTATCATGATAGCTTTTGAAGAAGCTTTTCTAGAAACTGGAGTACTACATACAGATTGTTGGGATTTTATAGAGACTAGTAAAAAATTTATAAAATTTATGAATAGCCTAAGTAAGACTGAAAATTATGATAAATTGGATTACAGACTTGTATTTGATTTATTTCATATAACACCTAAAGATTATTATGAAAATATTGATAAAAGTTGTTGTGAAATCTATTTTTGGGTTTATCCAGATATCGATTTAAATGAAAAATTAAGGCAAATAAGACTTTATGACACAGAGTATGATTGGACTAGTAAAAAAGAGAATTCAGTTGTAAAGAATCATATATCTAAATATATTGAAATCAGTAAATGGTTAGAAAATGAATGCCAAAAATATAACTTATCTTTTGTTAATGTAAGTAAAAATAGAGAACAAGTACTAGATGATTTAGTAAAAAAAATAATAGAAAGTTAGCATAATTATACTTTTTTATAATTAACAGGTTTACATAAATTCTATATGATGCGAAATCAATAAATTGATGAAACTAAATTATTAATGCAAAATATGAAAGGAAGTGATAAGCAATGAAAAATGAAATAATTATCTTTAAAAATCAAAAAGTGAAACTTGAAGTGAATATGAAAGACGAGACAGTATGGCTAAATGTTAAGCAAATGAGTCTATTATTTAATAAAGAGGAATCAAATATAAGAAGACATATAATTAATATTTTC
>CAZLNI010000107.1:0-3919 GCA_964560995.1 uncultured Muribaculaceae bacterium | reverse complement strand
GTCAAAATATGAAAAAATTTTATAACAGACTTCGCATTTAAAAGTTTTGGGTTTTAAAACTGTTAATCACAATATAAATCTATTAATTACAAAAAAACTTAAAAATAAATTAAATAGAATAGGAGCCTACATAAATGAAAATAATAAACTTAATAGATAGAGAAGATTTAGAAAGTCTATTAATCAACAAGGGGCAAAACCAAGTAAATGCAAAAATGGAGTTATTCGCTGAACAAGTTCCCTCAATAGAAAAATTAGAAGACTTAAAAACATTAGACCAATTATTTTATTCTAATTTTACGTTAGATAAAGCGACTTCTAAATTTGAATGTACATCTGCTGAAATATTCGAAAGAGCAACTTATTCGGGATGTTCAGATATAGGTCTTGCCCTGGCACCTATTTTAAGAATGAAAGGCGTACCAACTGTTTATGTTGAGAGCGCTCATATCGATTGGATAAAAGAAGTTCAAAATGATTCCGAAAAAAAGGGACTTATGCAGGGGCATATATTTTTAGAAATATATTTAGATGGCTCTTGGTATTTATATGATCCCACATTCCATTTAGTTTATTTAGACTACGATTATAACAATCCATTTCTACCAAGAGGATATGTCGTTTTTGCAAAAAGTTTAAACTGTCATGAACTAGGAATTCATAGTGTTCAAGATGAAAAAAGAATAGGAACCACACAAGTTAGAGAATTTAACTCGGTTGAATACAAAGACCCGAATTACCAAATGATAGATTTAAGAGAAAAATTTGAAAAAGCGATTTAGTTTTTAAAAACAAATTTGTGACTTTCATTCGTGCATTGAAAAAAATCCCACTCTCAGCCTCATTTTTGTGCACGAATTTTAAAAATCTGTGCACGAATTTTGGGTTAATAGTGTGCCTTTTAAAAAATGAAAAAAGTCACAAACTAGTAATAAAAGAGGAGGAAAAAATATGTTCAAGTTAGTCTCAAAATACGAGCCATCCGGTGATCAGCCACAGGCTATAAAACAACTTGTAGACGGCATAAAATCGGGAAAAAAGAGACAAGTGCTACTAGGTGCAACCGGTACAGGTAAAACGTTTACTATGGCCAATGTCATACAACAAGTGAACAAACCTACGTTGATACTCGCTCACAATAAAACCCTCGCCGGTCAGTTGTATAGTGAATTCAAAGAATTGTTCCCAGAAAACCATGTCGAGTATTTTGTTTCCTACTACGATTATTATCAACCAGAAGCTTATGTACCTTCTTCTGATACATACATCGAAAAAGATTCTAGTATCAACGATGAGATAGATGAACTTCGTCACGGCGCGACAAGTTCACTTCTCAACTACGACGACGTCATCGTAATTGCAAGTGTCTCTTGTATATATGGTATAGGAGAAGTCGAAGACTATCGAAGTCATATGCTAATCGCGACAGTCGGCGATACAATAGAAAGAGACGAACTGTTAACAAAACTTATAGATATGACTTATGAAAGAAACGAAATCGACTTTCACCGCGGTACTTTTCGCGTTCATGGAGATGTCATCGAGGTTATTCCCGCCAACGAAAAAACGGCTGGCGTAAGAATAGAATTGTTTGGCGACGAAATAGAGAAGATATGTACGTTTGACCCTCTCACAGGCGTGATACTGCAAAACAAAAAAACGATAACTATTTTTCCAGCCTCTCATTATGTAACTAATCCCGAAAAACTCGGAGAAACGATTAGAAGAATCGAAGAGGAATTAGAAGAAAGACTCGCATACTTTAAAGAAAATGGTAAATATATCGAAGAACAAAGACTGCGCGAAAGGACTTTATACGACATCGAAATGCTCAAAGAAACTGGCTTCTGTCACGGAATAGAAAACTATTCACGCCATTTAGCGCTTCGTGGTCCCGGTGAAACGCCGACAACTTTAATCGATTATTTTCCAAAAGATTTCCTCATGCTCGTCGACGAATCGCATGTGACGATTCCACAGGTGCGAGGCATGTACAACGGTGACCGCATGCGTAAAGAGACTTTGATAGAATACGGCTTTAGATTGCCTAGTGCTAAAGACAATAGGCCTTTGATGTTCGAAGAATTCGATAAAAAGATAAATGACATCATCTACGTCTCAGCCACACCAGGAGATTACGAACTAGAACTTACTGGCAATACCTATGCCGAACAGATAATAAGACCGACTGGACTATTAGATCCGACCATTGAAGTTAAACCTACCGAAGGACAAATCGATGACCTCATCGATAGGATACTCGAACGAAAAGAAAAAAATGAACGCGTCTTAATCACTACCCTTACCATCAGAATGGCTGAGGAACTTACGAACTATTTGATGGGAGTCGGTATCAAAGTTGCCTATCTCCACACAGAAGTAAAAACATTGGAGAGACTGAAGATTATTCATGACCTGCGCGAAGGAAAGTACGACTGTGTCGTCGGAATCAACCTTTTAAGAGAAGGTATCGATATACCAGAAGTTAGCTTAATCTGTATCATGGACGCGAATAAACAAGGTTTCCTCCGCAGTAGCCGAAGCCTCATTCAGACTATAGGTCGAGCCGCAAGAAATGCCAATGGACACGTCATCATGTACGCCGATACTATATCAGAAGCCATGGACTACGCCATTAAAGAAACTGCCCGTCGACGCGAAATACAAGACAACTTTAACAAAGCTCACGGTATAACGCCTAAGACGATTATCAAAGAGATAAGAGACGTAATCTCTAATAGCTTAGATGCAGAAACTGACAAACCAAAAATAAGTCCGGCGGAGAAAAAAAACTTACTCATCAAGATAGAAAACGAGATGAAAGAGGCTGCGAAGGCATTGGATTTCGAACGTGCAGTCGAACTGCGTGATATATTATTTGAACTAAAAAGTGAGGGGAAGAAATGAAAGCACTAATAACAGGCGCTTCTAGTGGCATAGGAGAATCTATGGCCTATTACTTGAGTGATTTAGGATACGATTTAATACTTACAGCATCTAACAAAGAAAAGCTAACAGAAGTTGCAAACAATATAAAAGGGGATGTGCGCACAATAGTCGCCGATTTACGCAACGAAGACGAGGTATTTAAACTCTATGAAACTGTAAAAGACGAGAAAATAGACATGCTCATAAACAATGCGGGCTTTGGGCTTTTCGGAGATTTCGTTAAAACCGATTTAGATAGAGAACTCGAAATGATCGAAGTTAACATCAAAGCAGTTCATATATTAACCAAACTTTTCTTAAAAGATTTCTACAAAAAAGACGAGGGATATATCTTAAACGTTGCCTCCTCAGCAGGTTTTATGGCAGGACCTCATTTAAATACCTACTATGCTACCAAAAACTACGTTTTAAAACTCACATTGGGCATATACGAGGAACTAAAAAGAAGTGGTTCCCATGTTCATATAAGTGCTCTTTGTCCAGGACCTGTCGACACCAATTTTAATCACATAGCTAAAGGCAAATTTAAAATCAAAGGCGCAAACAAGGACTATGTTGCCAAGTATGGTATAGATAAACTATTAAAAGGAAAAACGATTATTATATCGACCATCAAGATGAAACTTACCATATTTTTTCAACGTTTTATACCAACAAAGTTACTCCTCCATTTCACATATGATATCCAAAAACGTAAATCTCGTTAAAAAAAAGATTGAAATACGCGGTAATGATGATATAATGACTTAAGCAATAAAAAAGAAGGAGCGATTTATATGAAGACCTATGTCATTGGCCATAAAAACCCAGATACCGACAGTGTCACAGCAGCCATAAGTTTATCTTATCTTAAAAATAAACTAGGTATGGATACTGAACCGCGCGTCTTAGGAGAACTCAATAAAGAAACAAAATTTGTCCTCGATTACTTCGGAATAAAAACGCCAAAGTTTTTAAACGATGTCAAAGT
>CAZLNI010000106.1:0-3930 GCA_964560995.1 uncultured Muribaculaceae bacterium | reverse complement strand
ATATTCAGTTCGCACAGTTGAATGCCTACCCAATTTAATGTGTAGAGACACTTATTCTAGCGAATGAGTGTCACTTTTTTATTACAACTATCATAGCGATTAGAAGAGATAAAATGATAGACAAATATCTAAGAACCTTTATAACAAAAATTCTCTTCTTCATCCTTATCAAGCCCCCTCTCTTTAAAAGATTAGAGGTAGACACTCAACAACTAATATTCCCTAAGTAAATTGTAACAGATTACTAACTACATAACAATATTTACGTTTAAAATATACTAACAGAATTATCTCGATATATTGTAAATATTTAAAAAACTTAGCTCATTAAAGAGAATTCCAAGTAAAGGAATAAATCTTAAAGAACAAATCTTATGGAGGTAAATAAAATGAACTTTGATAATCTAAATAAAATGATAGAATATATTGAAAATAATTTAACCGAAAAAATAGATTATGCCTTTTTAGCAAAATTTATTGGAGTATCAGAATATAGCCTCCAAAGAGTATTCTCCTTTATAACGAATACATCTTTATCGGAATACATTAGAAAAAGGCGTCTTAGTAAAGCTTTAGAAGAGTTAAAAACAACCGACATCAAAATAATAGACCTCGCAATTAAATATCGATATGATTCGCCCATTTCTTTCTCTAGAGCGTTCAAAAATACTTTTGGCGTAACACCAACCGAATGCAGAAAAAATGAAATAGAGTATAAAATGTTCCCCATTATAAACTTTATAAATAACTCAGATTTATGTAAGCAAATCGATTATCAAATAAAATATCTAGATGAATTTGAAATTTATTGTGTCAGTACCTATTCTGATAACATAAATGAATTATGTGTAAAGATCAAAGATTTATATAAAAAAATTAAGTCCAATGGCTTTTGGAAGTTCTTTAATAAGAAAAATATGTATGGCGTATCTATTGAAAAAGACAATTTAATCTATTATTATATTGGAAGTAAAGAGAAACATAAAGAAACCGAGAGAATAATTGTTCCAAGTGGCTACTATTACGTATTCGAGGTCGGCTCCAGAAATCAAGAAGATATCTTAGAAACTGAAAATATCATTTATAATCAATGGAACAATTCGACAAAAATGCCTTTGGATGAATCATTTATCTTCGAATTATATACTGAAGATAATTGTTATCTATATGCTTTAAAAGAAAGATAAACAAATCTAGAATCGTAATTGTTTATCTTTTTTCATGGCACTCATTTATAATCGTCTTATGAGGTGATTTATGTGCAAAAACCGCTTATAGGTATAGTTGCAAAACCGACAATAGAGAAAGACATGTGGAATTACATGGATATCGTCGATAATATAAGATATGTTCTTATAAAAAATAATGCATTAGTAGTGGGAGTACTTCCAACAGATAGAAAAGAGAATTTTAAAGTAGATGAAGAATTGGACAACTCAGTTTTATCTATTTCTGAAAAACAAGATTTAGAAAAAATAATCGAAAAACTAGATGGTGTTGTGTTAGAAGGAGGACTAGTCAGCAACCAATACGAAGAAGAGATAGCAAGGATTTGTATCGAAAAAGACATTCCGATTATAGGCATATGTTCTGGTTTTAACAATTTAATAAGAGCTTTAGGAGGAAATGTCCATGTAGACTCAAACACTTTTCATAATCAATTTGGCTCAAATATAGCCCATGAAGTAGAAATAGAAAAAAATTCAAAACTTTTTAGCATCTTAAATGCAACTAAAATCGATGTTAATAGTATCCATACATGTATAGCCAATGAAGACGAAATAAAAGAGTATAGAGTTGTCGCAAGATGTCCAATCGATAATACGGTAGAAGCAATAGAACTCGTCAATAAAAGATTTGTCATGGGAATAAAGTGGCATCCAGAATTGATGAAGTCTATGAACCCTATATTTGCCGAATTTGTTAAGATATGTGGAGAAAAAAATGACATATAAAGGTTACAAAATGCGAGTCAGATGTACCGATTGGGAGCAGATTGATGTATTAAATCGATTTTGGAATCTACTTTCTTCATATGTTGAATCAGAGAAGATAATTGGATTAGGGATGAACTGGAGTAAGGATTATTCATATTTCGATTATGCGTTAGGAGTAATCGATGATGAAGATACTTTAAGCAAGATTAAAAAGTTCGATTTGTCTAAGAAAGACTCCGCTATAGAATATGTCGAAATCGTTTTGCCGGACTTTAGAGAATGGGAAACGTTTAAAGGTAAAGAAAAAGATTTAAAGAAAATTTATGAGGAATATATCGATTGCTACGAAAAACCATATGATTATGAATTAGAATATATAGATAGTAAAGGAAATATAGAAATAAAAATACATTTTATAAATCGTGACTAATAAAAAAACTAAAAGTTAAAAAGCTTTTAGTTGTATTTAAATCACAATCAATTTGGTTTATTTACTAGTGAAAATTCTTTTAATTCTCCGATAGTCTCGACGACGTTAAATCCCAAATCCTGTGCCAATTGTATGCACTCACCGTCATTAAAATGCATACACCAAACGCGATTCCTAAGGCTTAAAGGAATCGTCTTTTCTAATATGTTGATATTCAAATGTACATTTCCTGGATAATCTTCGGTAGTAATATCTAAATATAACCTATCTATTTTTACTTTACTGGCAATTAACCCCTTTACTAGATTAAGTTCGCTTGAGTCACCAGAATAGTAGACAACCCCGCTTGGTGTATTAAACAATAAACCGTAACAACAAAGATTATGACAATGAGCTGTCTCCATATATCTAACATTTTGAAAAGTCTTCAATTTATTATCTAAAGACTTTTCATCTACTATGGAATATTTACCTTCATAGCAGTCATAACCTTCGAGAATTTGTCGTATACCTAAGACAAATCTATCTCTATTAGGTAAAACGATTTTAAAAGGAACTTTTAGTTTATAATGTGCGTAGCTTATTAAACTTCCTAAACTTCCGACATGGTCAGAGTGGGTATGCGTGATGAACAGATAAATCGCCGTTATTCCCTCTAGCACACGAGATTCTAATAATCTACCAAAAATGTTTTCCCCGCAGTCTATTAAGAAGAGTTCTCTGCCTTCGATAAAAAAGGCTGACGTGTTTCCTTCATTAGGGTTAAAAGCTGAGCCACGACCTAAAAAACTTAATTCCATAATTCTTCCTCGTTTCATTATTAGTATATCATTTAAACTATTTCATATCAAACGCTTAATCTTTTATTCGACTATACATAAAGTTTGTGCTAAAATATAGAAGAAATGAGGTTATTATGAAAAAATATATTATTATCTTACTCGGCATTTTATTATTAACTCCCACTATAGTCTTCGCAGACACACAAGTTAAAGACCTAAAAGAGACCATTGAAAGCATCGGACTGACCTTCGCTTCGGACCATTACCAAGAAACATCCGACCAAGCAGTAGTCTATATGTTTAGGATGTCTACATGTGAGCATTGTCACGACGCCATCACTTGGTTTAACGAAATAGCGGTAGAGCATGGAGCCAAATTTAAACTTCGCTCTTTCAATATTTCGGATAACCCAGATAACAGAAGACTATATGAAAGTACATATGAATATCTAAATTTTAAGTCTGGTGTTCCTTTAATGATCGTCGGCAACAACTATTTTAGAGGATTCAACGATAACACTAAGAAAGCCCTTCTCGAAGCCATTGACAAAGTTTATGAAGAAAAAGACACCTATGACCTTTTCGAAGAAATGGAAAAAGCAAAAGAAAAAGAAGAATCTAACGACGACGACAAAGAGGATAAAAGTAAATTTAGCATTTCTACTATCGTAATTATAATCGCAGCTATAGTAATCATTGGAGCATTAATTACAATAGTGGTTATTAAAAAGAAAAAATAATTATTACAATACACGTTAAAAATCTAGAAAGAAGGATTTAA
>CAZLNI010000105.1:0-4015 GCA_964560995.1 uncultured Muribaculaceae bacterium | reverse complement strand
TTTGTTTAAAAGTCTAGTAAATTTTGTTTTACAATCGAATAGCCGCATAATTTCAGCGTTGTCAATACAAAAATATATAAAAGAAAAAAATGAAGTCTGTTCACTTAATACGATAATAAAATATTTAGGTTATTTAGAAGAAGCGTATATAATAGAGACAGTAAAACAATATTCAACGAAGAAAAAGAGCGAACTTGAATATTATCAAAAGGTATACGATGAAGATGTGGCGTTCAATTCGATAAGATGTGAAGATAATCGTTATGACCTTTCTCATAACATGGAAAATATAGTGTATAACGAGTTAGTCTATATGGGTTATAAAGTAAATGTGTTTAATAACAGAGGTAGAGAAATAGACTTTGTGGCTTTAAAGGGAAACAAGCGATATTATATACAAGTTGCCCTGTCTATCGCAGAAGAAAAAGCATATGAACGTGAGTTTAAAGCTTTCGAAGGCATAGAAGATTTATCCCAAAAGATTATAATTACAAACGACGAATTAGATTATTCTACAAGTGTCGTTAGACATATCAAGTTAAAAGATTTTTTATTAATGGAAGACTTAGAAAGAGGTATCTAAGTTTTTTTCTTTGAGAGGTTGTTTGTTCCCGAGCATTTTAGTATAATAGATATGTTTAGCTTGAGGAGGTGGGCAGGTATGCAAGAAGAGTTTGGAATCGATATAATTAAGGATTATGTCGGGCGAGAAAACTTCATCAAAGGGAGAAACTATTTCCCATTTTACGTAAGATATATAGGGGATTCGAAAACTAAAGAGGAGACTTTACATTTTTTTAGAGTTAATTCGGAAAGAGAACCGATAAACTATTCGGTTAAAATTCTCATGAGGGGCAAAGAGATTGTGGAAAGCACGTGTACTTGTCCACAGTATGGAATAGAAGGATGTTGTAAACACATCGCAGCCTCTTTATATAACTACAGGGAAGAGTTGTTTCCAATAAGCGAAGAAGAAAAAAAATTGATGCTTTCTAAAAGTCTTTTGGAAGAGATGTATTCAAATAGAGCCATACGTAAACCAGGAGTTCGCAAACAAGTGCACATCGACGTATGTGTCGAGTTTATATCGCATTCGTCTGAGATGAAGTTAAAACTAAGAATTGGAGAAAGCAAATTATACAGTTTGAATTCGAAAATCACAACTTTTTTGAATGCCTATAAAGATAACAGAGAGTGCCAACTAGGTAAAGATTTCACTTATTCTCCAGATTTAAACTATTTTTCAAAAGAAGATAAAGATATAATCGAGTTTTTGGTCGAATATGATAGAAGAACATATTACTCTATACGCGAGCTATGTTTGACAAAAGACGACATAAGAAGCTTTTTGAAACTCTGTGCATGTAAATTAATCGGGCTAGAAGTGCGTTCCGAGAGTGGCAAAGTCGTTAACGGCAGATATCTACGCGAAGAAGAGCACTTTGCAGGAGTCATTACTTCTATTAAAGAAGGTAATCCCTTTGAGATGACTATAAGTAAAGAAGGAGAGTTCTATCTCTTAAAGGCAGATGTCCAGTTAAAGAAACTAACCGATGACTGTAAGTATGCGTATGTAAGTTCCAATGATAGACGTGAAGGAACTCTATATTTTGTGCCTCAAAAGGTAAGCGAACTCACTTCGTTCATGTTAAGTAATGAATTAGATGGATTGTCGTTTAGAAGTGAAGATTTAGAGATGTTCAAAGGGGGCGTTTTGCCTTTAATAAAAGAGAATATCGTGGTTGACGAATCTGTAGGTGATGAACTCATCATTGCATCTAAACCAGATGCCAAATTATATTTCGATTTTAAAAGGGATATCATCATACTAAATGTCAAATTCTCTTACGATGGAAATGAACTGGATTATTTCGAAGAGTCGTCCAATATAGTTAGGGATGTCGAGGTTGAACAAAGTGTCGTGAGCGATATGCTGGAATACGGTTTCATCGAAAGTGAAAACAAGTTTTATCTAGAAGATATGGATGAGATAGGTGAATTCTTAGAAGTGGGTCTAGAGGAACTCGCTTCAAAGTATGAAGTTTTCACGTCTTCAAAGATAAAGAATACGAACTTTCTTAAAGATAATAAAATTAGATCTAGTTTTTCGATCGGCAAAGACAACATACTTCGGTATGAATTCGACTTTGGTAACATCAAAACCGACGAGATAGTCGACATTTTAGAGACACTCAAGCGAAAGAAAAAGTATTATAAACTGAAGAGTGGAGATTTCTTAAATCTAGAGAATAATGACGACTTACTCGAACTCGAGAGATTAATCGACGAGATGGATTTAAGAGATGGAGATATTAGAAATGGCACGGGTGAGATACCTAAATATAGAGCTGTGTATTTAGATTCTTTGAAGAAAGATAAATATCACATCATAAAGACGGATAATCTTTTCGACGAATTGATAGAAAAATTCAATTCTTTTAAAGATGTCGATGTCGAGTTTTCGTCTCAAGATAAAAATACTTTAAGAGACTATCAACAGACAGGAGTTAAGTGGCTATATAACATATATAAGTGTGGCTTCGGAGGTATTCTTGCCGATGAGATGGGACTTGGCAAATCTATTCAGCTCATATGTTTCATAAAAGAGATATTGAAAGAGAAAAAAGACGCTAAAATATTAATCGTCGCGCCTACTTCGCTCATCTATAACTGGAAAAACGAGTTCGATAAATTTGGTAGTGAGATTGCATATAAAGTAATCGCAGAGAATAAAAATACCCGTAAACAAGAGTTAGAACATCTTGATGGGGTAAATGTCTTGATTACTACTTACGGTTTAGTTCGAAGAGATAAAGAGACTTATGACGAGATGGTTTTTGAATTAGTTGCCATTGACGAAGCTCAAAATATAAAAAACACGAACGCTCAAATGACGAAGGTCGTCAAATCTTTGAAAGCGACGACGAAAGTTGCCTTGACGGGTACGCCTTTAGAAAATTCTGTCATGGAATTGTGGAGTATCTTCGATTTCATCATGCCGGGTTACTTAGCTAGTCTCATTTCTTTTCAAAGGAAATATAATATAAAAGATGTCGACGAAAAGAATTTAGATCATTTGAAATCTTTGAATAAGCAAATTGCTCCTTTCATTATGCGTCGACGTAAAAAGGATGTCGTCCAAGAACTTCCAGATAAGATAGAGAACAACATATTTATCGATTTAAATGACGAACAGAAAAAGCTCTATGCTGCCCAGCTCGAAAAAACAAAAAAAGAACTCGACGAGATAATCGAAGAGGGGGGCATTGAAAAAGCAAACTTTAAAATATTACAACTTCTGATGAAACTGCGACAGTTGTGTATAGACCCTGCCATCATATATGAAAACTATAAAGGTGGTAGTTCCAAAATAGAGAATCTCGTCTCAATAGTCAAAGATATAATTCAAAATGGTCATAAGATATTGTTGTTCACGAGCTTTAAGACGGCTTTAGATATCGTCAATAGGGAATTTACCAATAACAACATATCGACCTATGTCATCGATGGAAGTGTCAGTTCAAAAAGACGTATGGAACTCGTCGATAAGTTTAATGAGGACGAGACGAACGTTTTCTTGATTACTTTAAAGTCTGGTGGGACGGGATTGAACCTCACCAGTGCTGACGTCGTAATACACTTAGATCTTTGGTGGAATCCTCAAGTCGAGAATCAAGCGACCGACCGGGCTCACCGCATAGGGCAGAAGAAGACAGTCGAGGTTATCAGATTAATATGTAAAGGTACTATCGAAGAGCGAATCTTGGAGCTTCAAAATAAGAAAAAAGTGTTGAGTGACGCTTTAATAGAAGGTGAAAATAGAGATATCAATTTGATTTCTAAATTGACGGAAGAGGACATTAAAAACCTGTTGTATTTAGATAACGAAGAATAAAAGTGATTGACAAAATGTAAGGAACGTTTATAAAATAGATGCGTTTTTTATATAAGGGTGGTGAAAACTGTGAAATATTTTATAAATATTGGCAATAGGGATGATGAGGAACTTAAAATC
>CAZLNI010000104.1:0-4055 GCA_964560995.1 uncultured Muribaculaceae bacterium | reverse complement strand
ATATATTTTTAATTTCTGTATACTATTCGTAATAGGCGTAATAAGTCTTAAAAATATAAAGTTATTACGGTTGAGTGTAATAACTTTACAAAAAGTCTGTATTTTTTTGAATAGTATGTTCTAAAAAGCTTTTGTTTCTTTGTGGACAATATACGTTCGATTTGATAAAATAATGCACAGGTGATAAAAATATGTTCGAATACATGGGTGACCGGATTAGCAATGCGATTAAAAATATAAGGGGTATGGGAAAGATTAGCGAAGATAATATCGATGATGCAGTACGAGAGATAAGGATGGCTCTTTTGGAGGCAGACGTAAACTTTGAAGTTACGAGAGAATTCGTCAAAAACGTCAAAGAAAAAGCTCTTGGTATGGAAGTCGGTAAGAGCATCAAACCAGATGAACTTTTTATTAAAATCGTTCGCGATGAATTGATAAGTCTTTTAGGCGAAGATGAGACTCCTCTAAAAACGGTAGGTAATCCTACTATAATAATGATGGCCGGTCTACAAGGTAGTGGTAAGACGACGACGAGCGGAAAGATAGCTAACTATGTTCGCAAGAAGTTTGGGAAAAAACCTTTGTTAGTAGCTTGCGATATATATAGACCTGCCGCTATAGACCAGCTTAAGACGCTGGGAAAATCTTTAAATATTCCCGTTTATGATGAAGGTACTGAAAACGGTGTAATCGATGTAATTGGGCACGCCCTAGAAAAAGCGAAAACCGATGGAAACGATTTCGTCATCATCGATACAGCAGGACGTCTACAAATAGACGAAAAACTCATGGATGAATTAGTCTCTATAAGCGAAAATTTTAACCTAGATGAAACTCTATTAGTCATCGATGCGATGATGGGACAAGACGCGATAAACGTCATAAGAGGTTTTGACGAAAAACTAAATTTAACAGGTGCGATACTTACTAAGATGGATGGCAATACTAAAGGAGGTGTTGCGCTTTCTGTAAGACATTTGACAAACGTACCTATCAAGTTTATCGGAGACTCCGAGAAGATGGATGGACTTACTGCATTCGATCCTAAGAGGATGGCGGACCGCATATTAGACATGGGCGATATACTGTCGATTGCCGAGAAAGTCGAGTCTTCAATAGATGTCGATGAAGCAACTGACTTGGCTAAAAAGATGCAAAAAGGCAAGTTCGACTTAGAAGACTTTTTAAATACGATGAAACAGATAAGAAAACTAGGACCACTAGAAAACCTTTTGAAGATGCTCCCAGGTGCTAGAAAAGCCGGGTTAGCAGATGTACAGATAAATCCAAAGGATATGGCTCATCTAGAAGCCATAATCTTGTCGATGACGCCTTATGAACGTAGACATCCAGAAGAAATCAAACACTCTAGAAAGCAGAGGATCTCCAAAGGTTGTGGCCGAGGTGTAGAAGAAATCAACCGCCTTTTAACGCAATTTGAACAGATGAAAAAGATGATGAAACAGTTTTCGAATGGTAACATGAAGATGCCATTTTAAAAGATGAAGGTGACATTATGACAGATAAAAAATCTTATAATTATGGTATAGATTTATTGAAGATAATCGCAACAATCATGATAATAACGATGCACGTTTTAGGCCAGGGTGGAGTAATACGAGCGACAGAGGTGGGCAGTGTCAATTACTATATAGTGTGGATTATGGAAGCTCTATGCTATGTAGCGGTTAATCTATATGCATTAAGCACGGGATATTTGAACGCTAAAAAGGAAAACATAAAGACGAGTTCTTTCATAAAGAGGTGGTTTCAAGTTTTCTTTTATGTCATTTTCTTCGTCGGATTTTTCACCATTTTAATGCCAGGAGCGGTGTCGCTTAAAACCTGGATTAAAGCTTTTATACCTATACTATCTAACCAATATTGGTATTTTACACAGTATTTTGTATTATTTATGGCGATGCCTTTTTTAAACAAGATGATGAATACTATCGATAAGAGGAGTTTAAAAAGATTGGTGCTGATAATCATATTGGTGTTGTCAATTTTGCCGATGATTAGACAGTACGATATATTTTTGACGGGACACGGTTTTTCAGCTCTTTGGCTCATAGCACTTTATATAATCGGCGGATATTTTTCTTTATATGAAGATGAGGTAAAGTATCCTAAGAAAAAACTTTGGCTTAGTATTATGATATCTATCTTTGTGGCAGCAGGTACAAAATTCGCCATAGATTATTTAGGACACATAGAAGTCAACGATATGTTAAGAGTATACTTAATCGATTATACATCTTTACCAATAGTCATTTCTTCATTAGCAATATTACTACTTTGTGCAAATATGACGATTACTAAGGGGCAAAAAGCAATAAAGTTTACCGGTGGGCTTACTTTTGGTATATATCTTTTCCACGTAAATGGATTGATTTGGCAGTATATCATGCGCGATTTATTCTCTCTTTTAGGCTCCGTAAATCCGCTTCTCATGATTTTAGGTATAATAGGCGGCGTATGTGCCATATTCTTATTGGGTGGAATGTTCGAGTTCTTAAGGATTAAACTTTTCGAGATTACACATTTAAATCAATTTTGTGATTGGTTAGGGCTTAAACTTAAAGTAGCAGGGGATTATATTACTTCGAAGCTTTAAGCTTTTTTCTTTTGACAATTTCGAGTTTTTATGGTACTGTAAGCCTCGTTTTTTGAAAGGGGAATATATATGACAAGTCTAGATTTATGTGATACTAAGCTGCCTACGATACAAATTAAAAAGAGTGATAAAGGTGATACATACCAATACATACATTCTGGATCTGAAGGGGCCGTTTATAAATATGACGACTCCACGGCGATGAAGGTTTTTCTAGATTTCGACAGTGATTTAAATAGAAGGCTGAAATTAGAGAAAGTTGAGATTTTAGCCAGACTTGATGACGAGCAAGCCACGTTCCCTTTGGGTTTTGTCGGATATGAAAGCGGGTACAAAGAGGGTTACTTTATGAAAATGGTGGAGCCTTATGACTAAAAACATCCTAGCATTTATGTAATAAAATGGCGTTTTAGCTCGAGAGAAGTTAGGGATATACTTATTGATGGTGATGCGGCTTTGCAAAGATTACATTCTAAAGGTTTCATACATGGTGATATAAGAACAGCTAATATATTATTCAATTCCAAAAAGAAAGCAATATTCATAGATACTGATAATGGAAGATATGGGGATTATGATTATGATTTACCTTCTAATGTGGCGAACAGTTTTTTTGAAACTTATCATGAACGATTGAGTCCTCTCGACAACGACAAATATATGTATGCTCTCATGGCTATGCAAATTTTTATAAAAGAGTTAAACTTCGAACGTAGTAATACTTCTGAATTTTATGAATCTGTCATCAACCGATTAAATGTGAGTAATGCTGTCAAGAGAGAACTTTTATACATTTTCTCGCCTAAAAAAGACAAACCTTACATCGGGCCAATATTAGAAGAAATTAACCCCGACGAAAAGTTATTGTCATTAAAAACAAAAAAAGTAAGCTGATTTAATAAAAGATTACTTACTGTGATAAATACCTAACCAAAAGGGGTAAACTGACATAAGATACACTAGAAAGGAAAGTGTATTATTATGTTTAGAAATAGATGTTACGATAGACCGATGGCTTTTCAAGAATCTAATGCTTATATGGCTTCCGAGAACGTCAATGTCGAATATCCTGCTGCAATGATGGGTGGAGCAGGTTGTGGATGCGACATGCCTCCAGTTCAAGAGTGCCCTCAAGAAAGAGTTTGTCATAGAGAAATCGTTCACAACGTTCCACATATCGTACCTATCAATACGAGAATAATAAACCATCACATTTATAGACATACATATACTCCATGCTATACAAGCTGCGAGGAAAATGTAGTTTCTAATGTATATGACAATTGTCCAAACAACTTTTAAGTGAAAAGCCGGCAAGACCGGTTTTTTAAATGGGTTTGAAATTATGGAACATTTATCTCTTCCCAATACCTATTTGAAATATTATTTATGCTCGGATTACGTGGTAAAACACACCGACCCCAACTATACCCGT
>CAZLNI010000103.1:0-4068 GCA_964560995.1 uncultured Muribaculaceae bacterium | reverse complement strand
CTTTCTTTTGCATATTCTCATGTTCCTCTTCTCATTTGGCATAAAGGAAGAGTATAAGCTATCTGGAAAAATAGAATTAAAGAAATATTTTGCACTCGTGAAGACGAATAAAGAAGTAAAATATGCGACCCTTATACCTTTTTTATCGGGATTGACTTATTCTTCTGGTGTCATGGGAACGATTATAACTTTGTTGAAGATAAACAACTTTAAGACGAATTTAAATTTAGGTTTTGTCGACAGTATATGTGCCGGAATATCACTCATCATATGTGTATTATACGCCTTAAAGATTAAGAAGAAGCAGTTTAATGTCCTTCTAATTTTCTGTGGTATAGGTTCGTTCGCCGCACTGTTCTTGATAGGCATGTTCCCTGCGATGTGGTCTTTAATTATCTACTTATTAGTGCGCTTCTCGTTCATCCAGCTGTTAAACATGATTACGGATCACACAGTCGCCAATTTCAGCAATATAAAAGAACTTAAGACTTCTCTAAAAGAAGAATTCTATCTCGTAAGAGATATGTCATTTTCGGTATCGAGAGTAAGTGGGTATGTCATCTTGCTCGTCGTCTGTTTAGTATGGGGCATGGATTACATAAGTTATATCTTAATTTTACCTGCTATATCTTTATTCATAGAAACTATATTAATTAGGAAACTTTTAGATAAAATATAATGAGAGCCGAGTCCGATAATTCGGCTTTTTCGATGTTTGACATCGGATAGCATTTTGTTTTATAATGAAGTCGCGACTTTGAATAACAAAACAATTCAAAAAGAAGGAAGGAAAAAGAGTATGGAAGAAAAATTTACTAGCGAAATGGTAGATACATACGCGGATAAACTTTTAATCGGCTTATCTAAAACTGAAAACGAGATGGTTTTGAGAGAATTTGGAAGTATCGACGAAAATATTGCTTTGTTGATGACTATTAAAGATATCGATAAAGTAGAACCGATGTCTTGGTGTCTAGATAGATGCGTCGAGTCTTTGCGTGAAGACGTCGCCGAGGAGTCTGTGCCTCTAGACGATTTGTTAGCAAACTCCGATGGAGTTAGTGACCGCGAAATCGAAGTTGTAAAGGTGGTGGCTTGATATGGATTATATGAGTAAGAGCATTTTAGAACTGCACGAAGAGCTTAAAAAGGGCAGTATCACTAGCGCAGAACTCGTCCAAGAATCTCTAAAGAAATCACACGAATTGCAAAGTGAATGCAATGCTTTTGTCACTATTATGGATGACACGAAGGGAAAAGATGTAACAGATGATTATTTGAGTGGCATTCCCTATGGTATCAAGGATAATCTGAGTACGAAGGGGATATTATCTACGGGATCTTCTAATACTTTAAAAGATTATGTTCCTTTCTTTACGGCAACTTGTGTTTCCAATTTAGAAAAACATGGAGCAGTGGCAGTCAATAAGACCGTCTTAGATGAGTTCGGCATGGGCGGAACGGGTACGACAGGCCATACGGGGGCCGTTTTGAACCCATGGGATAAAACGCGCATGTGTGCAGGAAGCAGTGCTGGTTCAGCTTGTGCGGTTGCCGCAGGTGTATACCCTTACGCGTTAGGTTCTGATACTGGCGATTCGATAAGAAAGCCGGCTGCTTACTGTGGCATAGTCGGATATAAGCCGACATATGGCATGATTTCACGCTACGGTCTATTCGCGTTCGCATCGAGCTTAGATACTATCGGTGTTTTATCTAGAAGTGTCGAAGATGCCGCCATCGTCGTCGATGCGATGAAGGGAAAAGATGAGGCCGATATGACGAGCTGGGATTCGAAAGACATCCATCTTTATGAGTCTTTGGGAAAAGAAGTAAAAGGCAAAAAGCTGTGTTACATAAAGGAAATATGTGACCCTCAAGAATTTAAAGACGATAATCCCGAATTAAAAGCCCATCTCGCCAATTTTGAAACAGTTTTAAACAAAGTAAAAGAGTTAGGAATAGACATAGATTGTATCAGTGTCGATAGAAACTTACTCAAGATAGTTAAATCGGCATATGATGTCATAAGTTCAGCTGAAGCGACATCCAATATGTCCAATCTTACAGGTATCGTTTTCGGTCCTCGAAGCGAAGGCGAAGACTATGTAAGCATGATGAAGAACTATCGTACAAAGAATTTTTCTCCGCTCATCAAAAGAAGATTTATAATAGGCTCATATGTACTTCAAGCCGAAAATAAAGATAGATATTTCTTTAATGCCCAAAGAGCGAGAAGATTGATCGTAGACAAGTGGAACGAAATATTTAAAAAATATGACGGAGTTATTTTACCTGTAGGAAGCGGTCCAGCTAAATATTTGGATGAAGCGAAAAATACAAATAAGTATAATGTGGTATTGGAAGAACATCTAATAATCGGAAACTTTGGCGGATTCCCATCTATTACTATTCCCGACGGATTTATAAATGGTCTCTCTGTAGGAATCAACATAACGGGAAAATGTTACGACGACGCGAATATCTTAAATATAGCTCGAGCGATAGAAAATACTTTAGGATTTAAGGGACAAACTAGAAAGGTGGTGAAGTGATGACTAAGTATAAAGCATTGATTGGCTTAGAGATGCACTGCCAAATTTCTAAGACAAATACGAAAGTTTTTTCGAGTGCCAAAAACGGTTACTCTTCTAAATCTAACGAGTTTGTAAGACCATTAGATATGGCTTTCCCAGGAACTCTTCCTGTCGTCAATAAGGAAGCAGTCCGTAAAGCTCTCATGGCGAGCATAATTTTGGGATGCAGGCAGCCAGAATATCTCTATTTCGAACGCAAAAACTATTACTATCCCGATTTACCTAAGGGTTTTCAGATAACTCAAGAGACCAAACCTGCACCTGTTGGCATATTCGGTAAGATGGAATATGTATGCAATGACGAAGTGAAGACTGTGCGCATCAACAATATTCATCTAGAAGAAGATTCTGCTTCACTCGACCACTTGAGCGAGACATCTCTAATCGATTACAATCGAGCAGGTGTGCCTCTATTAGAACTCGTCACTGAACCAGACTTTAGAATGAGTGACGAAGCAATTTGTTTCTTAGAGACTATGAGGGCGGTTTATCAATATGCTGGCATATCGGATGCCGACTCTAAAAAAGGTCAAATCCGCTGCGACGTGAATGTATCTATCATGGATGAAGACTTGGATGAAACTGACCCTAAAAATTGGGGGGTAAAAGTTGAAGTCAAAAACGTCAACTCATTCGGTGGGGTAAAAGCTGCCATCGATTATGAAATAAAAAGACAAATCGAATTAAAAGAAAATGGAACATACGACGAATTAGAACAGCAGACGCGCCGTTGGGATGAAGAGACCCAAGAAACAAAGTACATGCGTGGTAAAGTCGATGCCATCGACTATAAATACTTTATCGAACCGAATATACCAAAATTTAAGATTACTGCTGAATGGATCGAAGAAATAAAAGCTTCTATTCCACCTTTGGCAAATGAAAGAAAAGAAAAATACATAAACGAATATGGACTCAAACCTTACGATGCCAAAGTACTAGTTAAAGAAAAGAGTATATCTGACTACTTCGATAAAGTCGTAGAAAGTGGTATAAATCCAATAGATGCCGTCGGATGGATAACGACTATAATACTGGGATCCGTTAATAAATTAGAGACGTCCATCGATGAATTTTTCATCACACCAAACATACTTGCCGAAGTAATAAAACTAGCAGTGGATGGAAAGATAAGTAAGAACCAAGCTAAGAATGTTCTGTATGAAGCAGTAGATACGAACAAAAATCCATTAGATATCATCAAAGAACAAGGCATGGAACAGATTCAAGATGAAGATGCACTCAAAAACATGGTCGAGGAAGTTTTAAATGAACATCCTAAAGAGGTTAGCGATTACTTAGAAAAAGGACTTACCAACGTAGTTAACTTCTTCTTAGGACAAGTTATGAAGAAAACTCAAGGTAAAGCGAACCCTGCTAAGACGATGGAATTATTAAAAGCGAGTTTAGAAAAAAAACGCAATATATAATCGCTAAATTTCAAGTAGAAACCGGAAAAAAGTGAAAAAAG
>CAZLNI010000102.1:0-4160 GCA_964560995.1 uncultured Muribaculaceae bacterium | reverse complement strand
CATGGTATTGCTATCTTTTATTTGTTTAAATTCAAAAAATACACAAAAAAGTTACAGTTTAGTCAAAGAAATCACTGAACTGTAACAAACAAAATAAAAATACTATCTTACATTATCTGATGACGATGTTCAAAAGTTAACATTTTTATTTTTTCATTATTAGCATCCATAACTTCCTCTTGAGTTGTCAAACCGACATATCTATTATAATTAGGAAGTATAGAACCTAAATCTATTCTATCGGAATCATTTATTTCGTAAAAATAATAGTTGCCGTTTTCACTTAGTGGTACACAGCCATATTGCTCATATTTGTATTTGATACGTGGGCTGACAAAACGGCACATGTTATGAGAAGGTTCGCCTAATAAAAGCATCTCTATCACCGCTTTATAACCACTGTAAACGGTTAAATCTGTACTAGCCAAGTAATTTGTAGTATATTCAGAAACAGTAAATTGAGCTGGACACTTAAATTGATAATATAGATTTGTGCCGGTGCCTTCTCCCATGCGTTTATTTACCAAACTTATCCATGCTGGACTAGTTATGCGGTTAAATCCTGTGCTTATGACGTTTTTACATTCGTCATAGCGGTTAATACTTCCTGGTTCTTGAAGCCCATCATAGTATTCTCCGGCTTCTAATAATACTTTGGCTACTATATATTTTAATTGGTCCTCGGTTATATCATACATCATTAAAACAAGAGACTTCTTTTCTTCATCAGTCAATAATTGAGGTTCAACTTCTTCTATTATTTGAGTTTTAGCCGGCTCTTTTCTTACAATTTCTTGGTGAGAAGAGAGAACAATATAGTCCTCAATATTTCCTTTTGGTGAGTCTTGTAAAGAATCTTGTGCTTCTTCTAATACTGCTCTAACATTAGGTTTTGATTCGTCGTATGAAAGGCTTTCTATTAAAGTTGCGCCACAGTTAAATGATAATAAATATGATAACATGAGACATAATTGTCTCTTTAAATTGAGATGCTCAGCAAACTCTTTTAGAGAATCCTCTTGTTGTTTTTTATTTTTGAAAAGAGAGTTAAAGTTGAATTTAACTTTTGCAAGAGAAACGTTTATATCTTTTTTGATATCTCGTATCTTTGTTTGAATATCATTACTAAATAATTCCCATTGATAAGCAAAACTCTCTGTAAGTTCTTTTTTCTCTTTCTTAATTTGCTTTTCAAGTATATTCTTATTGTTTTGTCTTTTGGCATTTTTAAGTGCTCTTTTATGTGCGCGATTATTTACTTTTTTAGCCATTTTGTAATTCACCCCTTTGAAAAACGTCTTGTTCATTTTAAACTCTTCTTGGCTAAAAGTCAACCCTTTTTGTAATAAGTGGGAAACATTGGTTATAACGTCATCTTTTTAGAATCAAAAAAGCTGATGCTTTATTTGAGCATCAGCTTTACAGTTCCGCCTTTTTTGACATAATAACCGGGTTCTGGGCTCATATATAAAACAGTATCTCCCGAACCAGAGTATTCTATCTTAAAGTCTCGCAGTAATTTCGAAGCATCTTTTGTAGACATGCCAGTTACATCCGGAAGTTTGATGTACGAGTCTTCATACCAGCGATATTCTTTAGTCATACCTTCTGTATCCGCTTTAAAGCCATAAAGATCGATTGCCGTCATGAGCACGTTTCTCGCTATGGGGGCAGAGACAGTACCACCGTATTGTGTTATTCCTTTGGGATTATTAATGGCAACATAGACGACGATTTCTGGATCGTTTGCAGGCATAAAACCTATAAAGGACAAGATATAGTTTCCGTGTAAATAAACGCCATTTTCGACTTTTTGGGCTGTTCCTGTTTTTCCCCCTACCCTATAATTTTCTATGTAGGCGTTGCGTCCACTTCCGTTCGCGACAACGCTTTCAAGTGCATATTTGACCATATCTGATGTCTCTTTACTAATTACTTGGTCGACGACTTTTTTAGAATTCTCGACGATTGTTGCATTTGTTTCCGGTTCGCTTACCGTTTTGACAATATAGGGAGTTAGTAGTTCTCCACCGTTCACGGCGGCACTTACTGCACGAACTTGTTGAATAGGCGTGACACTTATTCCCTGTCCAAAAGCTGTAGTAGCTGTTTCTACTGGTCCCATTCTATCAAGAGAGAAGAGAATCCCCGTACTTTCGCCATTTAAGTCGATGCCTGTTTTAGAACCAAAGCCGAATTTTGTGACGTAATCGTAAAGTCTTTCCGTTCCTAATCTTTGACCTAGTGCGACGAAACCAGGGTTACAGGAGTTCTCGACGACGTTTAAAAAAGTCTGCGCTCCATGTCCACCACTTTTCCAACATTTTATACGGGCATTCTCGACTTGAATCGAACCGGAATCATAGAAAGTATCTTCAAAGAGGTTGACTTCTTTTTCTTCTAAAGCTGCTGCTAAAGTGACTATTTTAAAAGTACTACCAGGTTCATACGTCTTCCAAATACCTAAGTTTCTGTTAATCGTCTCGACAGAGTAATTTTTGTAATTGTTAGGGTCGAAGCTTGGACGGTTAGCCATTGCGAGGACTTCACCTGTTTTGGGATTCATCGCTAGGATAAGCGCGTCCTCTGGTTTATACATGTCAATGACATTGGAAAGTTCTTTTTCTACAGCCAATTGTAGGTCGAGGTCGATTGTAAGGGTTAAATTCATGCCGCTTTGAGGGGCAACGTAGACTTCTTCGAGGTCGAGGCGATGTCCTTTCCCGTCTGAAAAATATTTAATTGCACCATCTTTACCCATTAAATACTTATCATAATTTAATTCCAATCCGCTCAAACCTTGATTATCGATGCCAACATAGCCTAAAACGTGACTCAGCACCTCGCCATAAGGATAATGGCGTTTAGATTCTTTTACTAAATAGACTCCATCATAGCCTAAATCGTTTATCTGCTGAGCGATGTCATAGGATAATTGTCTACCTTCAGGGTGAACTCTTTCAATCGAAGTCTTTTTCGATGCATGAGCAAGGATATCTTCGTATTCTACTCCCAAGATGGAACTTATATCGCGCGCGACTGCTTTTTTATCGGCAATTTGGTTCGGTATGAAGACGAGGCTGGTTGTCGTTATATTGGTCGCGATTATTTTTCCATTGCGGTCAAATATGTTCCCCCGGTCGGCTGTAATCGGAAGGTTTCTGCTCCATAGGCTATCTGCTAAACTGGAAAGTTTATCATATTGTATTACTTCGATATAGAAGACTTTCAGAATGACAATTAAAAAAACTAACGAGACTACTAAAAATACTATTCTTACTCTCGTATTTATTTGCGATTTAAACATTTTCTTCACCATTTAAATAATATGAAAAAGGGTACCCCTTTAGAAGTTTTACCCTTTTAATCAGGCAGTTTCTCTTCCCTTATAGAGAAGTATAGTGAAATCGTATAAAATATAAATGAGAATATATAAAGATATAACCCTAAGCGTATCTCAATTATCCTATCGACAAAAATCGAAATTATTACAAAGGTAGGTAGAATCACTAGAGCCAATTTTACGATTTTGCGCAGGTCGACTTTTTCTTTTTCTTTAAGGGTGATTTTTTTTAAGAAGAAGATGCCGTAAAGAACGATGGGAATCAAAATCTCTTTTATCCATAAAAATAGCACGGAGCCTTCTAGAAAGCTTTCAGTCGTATAAATCATATGGAAGACTAGAAAGTAGCTAGTGCTTAGTAAGATGGAACTAAGCTTCAACAATTTATATTCGTTTTTTATAAGGGCAAACGTATAAATAGAAACTGATATGAGTGTGAACCACGTTAGAACTAGGTCGTATGACATATGAACAAAGCCATGACTAAAATAGTATTCTTGAGTTAGTGACAACAAAAATAGTAGTATGGAAATAAAAGTTAAAATATATGCCTTTTTTCTATTCATATGTTTAAGCCCTTATCTAATCGCTAAATGTTATTTAAAATCTTTTTTTCTAAGCGATATGTATTTCGTTGGCAATTTTATAACGATATCCGCGAAAAATAAACTGAAGTGTCGTTATTTCTTTTAATTCATATAGCCAAATGTAAGAATCTTCTTGATTTACTAGGAGAAATCCTCTTTCGTTTTGAATTAAGTAGCTGGGTGAAAAATTCTTCATCTCTTCGGTAACGCTAGCCCGGGAATTTTTAAAT
>CAZLNI010000101.1:0-4181 GCA_964560995.1 uncultured Muribaculaceae bacterium | reverse complement strand
TCACGTGCATAGCACGTGGTTTTATAGGTAGCTGCCTACCTCGGCGGCTACATAACGAAAACGAATTCTCCTTTAGTCGAACTCGTTAAGTTACCTTTTCCAGCATTTGCAGAAAAATATTTTGCGGCCTTTGATGACCGAAACAATTTTTTTAAAGATCAAGAGTTTGCTTATAAACTTTATTTTTTAAGTCCTGCGAATCTCCGTTATTTTACCGAAAGGCTACGCACTCCTTCTAAAAAACGCGCCGATATCATGGCAGAATTCGATTTACCTTATCATACGTTTTTGACAAGCGAATTTCAAATTCTTTTTGAAACACGTCTAGAAGATATACCTAAAATAAGCAGTTCTCAAAAAAATAAAAGAGACTATGAAATAAAATATGCCTATCTCACACAATATATCGATATAAATGAAGCTAAAAGGATGAATA
This sequence comes from uncultured Muribaculaceae bacterium, assembly GCA_964560995.1. Taxonomy (GTDB): domain Bacteria; phylum Bacillota_I; class Bacilli_A; order RF39; family UBA660; genus RUG11867. Next base: position 3,745 of record CAZLNI010000101.1, on the reverse strand, counting down.
TGCGCGTCGCCGAAACTTTCCGTTTGATGGGAGTGACAGGATATGGTTTAGAAGACAAGATGCGTCTTTTGAATCCCGTTACCCAAACTATGATGGCCTTCTATTTGGGTTTGTATGGTCTTCCGCGGTTGTCGAAAAAGGAGATATCTTTACGGTTAAATTTAATTAATTCATATGATGAAATAAGAAAAAGATATCGTGCCTTTAAAGTATTTGACTATTTCTTTCCATTCTTTTTAAAAACATATGGAGAGTTTGAGCATTTTCTCGGATATAAAAAGGAACGACAGACTCCTGGTAATTTTATCGAATATACATCTAAACCCATTCGCGACTTAGATGTCTTAATTGAGACAACTTTCATTTTTAGCTTGCTTCCTCAAATTGAAAGAGAAATACTTGCCAAATATACTAAAGAGGAAGTTGTCATCTATTTGGCAGCTAAATACATGTTTAAAACGCCAGAAACTCTTGCAAGAAATGTCGTTCTCTCAACTCAAGATGCCGAAAAAACGCTAGTGATGGTACAAAACGGAGTAAGTAACCCAGCTAATAAACAATAACTAATGTGCAGTTTTAATGTACATTGGGGTTGTAAAAAGAAAGTAGAGATTATATAATTAGAATAGCAAAGAAAAGGAAGTGGCCTCTATGGGAAGAGCATTTGAAGTAAGAAAGGCGAGTATCCAAAAGAACGGAGCAGCTCGCGGAAAAATATATACAACTTTTGCGAAGGAAATCTTTCTAGCGTGCAAGAAAGGTTCACCAGATATCGAAGCAAATGTGGAACTTAAACGCGTAGTAAATAAAGCTAAGAAGCAACAAGTTCCTAATGACATTATCGAACGCGCTATCGCTAAGGCGAAGGGTGCAGGGCAAGAAGATTATAAAGAGGTCATCTATGAGGGATTTGGCCCGGGTGCTTCTACTTTAATCATCAAAACGCTTACTGACAACGTCAATCGAACTGTCGGAGAGGTACGAGCAGCTTTCAATAAAGTCCATAAAAGTTTAGGGGTAACTAATTCTGTTACGTATAATTACGACCATTTATCTATAATAGGTGTTAAAAGCGATTTGGAATCAGAACTCTTTGAAGCTCTTTTGGACGCTGGAATCGAGATACACGATTTAGAAAATGAAGATGGCATACTCGTCGTCACCGCTGATGGAAAAGATGCTTCTCGCGTCAAAGATGTCATCGATACACTTATTCCGAATTCCGACTTAGAAATAGATGAAATCGGCATGTATCCGAAAGAAAAGATAACTTTAGAAGGCGAGGATTTAGAAACCTTCAACAAACTATATAAAATGCTCGACGAGATAGATGACGTCTCAGAAATCTATACAAATGTCGAATTAAATGAGAGGCTTTAGGCCTTTTTTAAAGGAGATGAAATCGAATGAAAGACGAAGATACAAAGCAGGCTTCTAGCAGTGATGAAACATTTAGAAGAGTTGAATTTCAAGACATATTGGAGCTTAAAAATATTCAGAACTTGAGAAAAGGTACTTTAGCACTTACTTTGATGACGCCTTCTCAAACGATTCATGCTCTTCCTATTTTAGAAGATTGCAGTTATCATCAATTTTTGACCAATGCCATTACAAAACAAATTTTTGAGGAAAAAGAAGTACATCCAGAATACAATTGTATCGAGATACGCTATACAGTGCGAAGCGAAAATGATAAAGACGTATTTATAATGCTTCCTCGCTATATTACCCCCAAAGAATACGAACAGCTTAGCGATATCATCGAGGTAACTTTCCAAAATGGTTTCGATGTATCCACGCTAGTTATGGATATTGACCCAACAGAGAGGCATGGAGAAGTAGTAAAATTTATTGCTGAATGCGTCCATAGAGAAATATTAACTTATCTAATAGAAAAAGGTGCAATAAAAGAATATTTCCTTCCTTATGAAGAAAAGATGATGGCGCCACCTAAAGAACGCGACAAACAGTTTTAAGGTAGGTGGCCGTTTTTCTTTGACTTGATTTATGTCTTAAAATAAATTATAATTGAGGTGTAGATACCCGATGTGCGTATCTATATATAGAAAGTGAAGGAAAAGTATGGAAATTACTACTACATCCATATTGTTTCTTGTCATTGGATTGATCGTGGGAGTAGGCTTTGCAATAGCTATCGTCTTACTCACTGGTCTCGGCGCAGGGAAAAAAGCAGATGCAATAATCGCCACTGCTAAGAAGGAAGCCGACAAACATAAAAGAGATACCCTCTTAGAATTAAAAGAGGAATCACACAAGTTAAAGTTAGAGACGGATAAAGAAGTTAAGGAGAGAAAGAGCGAACTCCTAAACACAGAAAATCGTCTTTTAGAGAGAGAAAAGTCTTTAGATAAAAGAGAAGAGTTACTTCAAAATCGCGACAATGCGCTTGAAGAAAAAAACAACAACTTAAACTTGATGCATAGTAAAATCCAAGAAAAAGAAGCAAAAATGGATGAACTATTAAAAAGTGAAATGGAAAAATTGGAAAGCATTTCTAAGTTTTCCAAAGAAAAAGCGCGCGAACTTATCATCGAACGCGTAGAAGCCGATATGGCTAAAGAGATTTCATCTATGATTAAAGAAAGAGAACAAGAAGCAAAACTCGAGGCTGATAAGAAGGCCAAAGATTTGCTCGTCGAATCGATGCAAAAGTATTCGACAGACGTCGCAACAGAGCAGACAGTTTCGACTATAACCTTGCCGTCTGACGAGATGAAAGGTCGACTAATAGGACGAGAAGGAAGAAACATAAGGACGATAGAAGCTGTCACGGGAGTAGATCTCATCATCGACGACACTCCAGAAGTTATCGTCATATCTTCTTTCGACCCTTACAGAAGAGAAATCGCTCGTTTGACGATCGAGACACTCATCAAAGATGGACGTATCCATCCTGCTCGTATCGAAGAAGTATACGATAAAGTTTGCAAAGACATGAAGGCTCGCATCCTGTCTTTAGGAAACGAAGCGATTCAAGAATTGGGGCTTACTAAATTCGACCCAGAACTCGTCAGTTTGATAGGACGCTTGCACTTTAGAACGAGTTTCGGTCAAAATGCTTTAAAACACTCTATCGAAGTGGCTAAATTGACTGGTCTCATGGCAAGTGAATTAGGAGAAAACATCAACTATGCTAAAAGAGCTGGGCTACTACACGATATAGGTAAAGCTATCGACTTCGAAGTAGAAGGCAGTCACGTCGAAATCGGTGCGAACATTGCCAAAAAGTTTCATGAGAACGAAATCGTGCTCAATTCTATCATGTCACACCACGGCGATATAGAGCCCACAAGCGTCATAGCTTGGTTAGTTCAAATTGCAGACACTTTGAGTGCTGCTAGACCAGGCGCGCGAAACGACTCATTCGATAACTATATCCAAAGACTAGAAAACTTAGAGGCTATTGGAAACGGCATGGAAGGCGTCGACAAATCTTACGCTTTACAGGCTGGTCGAGAACTACGAGTTATGGTCAAACCAGAAGAAGTTGACGATTTGACAAGTTTCAAGCTTGCTCGCGATATTAAAGAAAAAATCGAAGCTGAATTGCAATATCCAGGAACGATTAAAATAACCGTTATACGTGAGACGCGTGCTCAAGAAGAAGCGAAATAAAAAGGATCTTCTTCTTTTTTAGTTGTACAAATAGAACGATTTTGAAGTTTTTGACAAAAACAATAAAATATGCTATTATGAATATGTGCATGATACTTGCATAAAATAA
>CAZLNI010000100.1:0-4206 GCA_964560995.1 uncultured Muribaculaceae bacterium | reverse complement strand
GACGACCATTTGGAAATTTGGTGCGAGGATGCTTACAATAAATTCCTAGATTAGAATTTGGAAAGTTTTGCATAAATTGCATAGAGCATATACGATTAGGGGGATAGATTCACTATGGAGCATGTAAGTGTACTGTTAGAGGAAGCCGTCGATGGACTTAATATCAAAGAAGATGGAGTCTACGTCGATGCGACCTTAGGATATGGAGGGCATTCCTCTCTTATCCACAAGCGATTGAAAAGGGGTTTTCTATTCGCCTTCGATCAAGATGCACAAGCCATCGACTATGCAAAAGAAAAATTTACGAGTTGCAAGAATGTGACTATCATCCATTCTAATTTTGTGAACATGCGTGAAGAATTAGAAAAGCGCGGTATCCATAAAGTCGATGGCATCATCTTCGATTTAGGACTATCCAGTCCCCAAATCGACGACGCATCGCGCGGATTCAGTTTTATGAAAGATGCCGAGCTCGACATGAGGATGGACACATCTAAAACGATAAGTGCCAAAAATGTCGTCAACGACTACGATTTAGCTAATCTCATCGATATCTTCTTTAAATATGGGGAAGAGAGATATAGCAAAGATATCGCGAAAGCTATTCTGCGTAATCGCCCAATAAAGACGACTTTAGAACTAGTTGAAGTCATCAAGTCGGCAGTTCCGACGAAGTATTATTTGACTCACCACCCCGAAAGACAAATTTTCCAAGCTATTAGAATCGAAGTAAACGACGAACTAAAAGTACTAGAAAAAGTCTTGCCAGATGCCATCGATTTACTCAATCCTGAAGGACGCATAAGCGTCATCACATTTCATTCACTAGAAGACCGCATAACTAAGCACATTTTCAACAAGTATAGTAAAGTCGATGATTTAGTCAAAGGATTACCTCAAATACCAGAACAATATAACCCGAAAATTAAATTGATTAATAAAAAACCTATACTTCCAAGCGAAGAAGAAATAAAAAATAACTCGCGCAGTAAAAGTGCGAAACTAAGAATAATAGAAAGGGTGTAACGATATGGAAAAGAATAAAAATGGAGGAAAATTAAAGGCAATCGATAAGATGATGATATTTATGATTGTCATGTTAGGGGTTTTCGTTCCTGTGTCTATCGTATTTTCACAGGCGACTCTATCGAAGAGTAACTTCGAGTTAGAAACGATGAAAAACAAAGTTAATAAACAATCTAATACCAATCAAAGTCTTTCCATGCAAGTCGACGAGTTGGCTAGCCTTTCTAACATTCAAGATATTGCAAAGGAATATGGATTAAGTTATAATAATGATAATATCATCGTCATAGGTGATTAGGAGGCAAACATGAAGAAAAAGAACAGTACAATTCGCATAAGCTATTATGGAATACTTGGTATTGTTCTTTTATTTGTGGCAATAATTGCCAAGATGGTCTATGTCAGCTACTTCGAAGAAGTCGATGGTGTCAACATAAAAAATCTAGCAGCTGGTAGATATACAGCGACATCGACTATAAACGCGTCTAGAGGAACCATCTATAGTGTAAACGGGGAAGCTCTCGCTAAAGACGTAAATTCGTATACGGTCATCGCCTATCTCGATTTAGCTAAGAGCAGAACGACTAATCCCGACAAACCACGTCACGTCGTCGATAAAGAATATACGGCTAACGTACTATCGGAGTATATTAACATGTCACCAGAGAGAATACTCGCTCTTTTGAATACGCCCAACGCTTACCAAGTAGAGCTAGGACCAGGTGGCAGGGATATAAGCGAAAAGCTAAAAATAGATATCCAATCTTTAGAATTGCCGGGAATAGATTTCATTAAGGACTCCAAAAGGTATTATCCGTATGGCGATTTTGCATCTTATACGCTCGGATATACTAGAAAATATGACGGGAAAATAACAGGTGAACTGGGAGTAGAGTCTTATTACAACAACGAATTAAATGGCAAAGACGGCAAGATCACTTATCAAAGAGATGCCTATGGCTACCAAATACCAGATACGCCTGTCATTACGGAGGACTCTGAAAGTGGAAAAGACATTTATTTGACAATCGATTCTAATATCCAGATGTATTTAGAAAATGCTCTATCCGATATGGCAAACGAGCAGACTTTCGAATGGGCAACTGTTACAGTCGCCAATGCCAAAACCGGTGCTATATTAGGTAGTGCCTCTGTGCCAAGTTTTGACCCGAATAAACTGAATATTACCCAATACAATAACCCATTAGTAAGTTTCAGTTATGAACCGGGTTCGACGATGAAAATTTACAGTTTCATGGCAGCCATCGAAGAGGGAATATACGAACCAGAAAAAGAATTCATGTCCGGTGTAAAATACGTAGGAAAAGATAGAGTAACGGACTGGAATAACGTCGGGTGGGGTATGATATCTTACGATGTCGGCTTTACCTATTCTTCAAACGTCGCAGCAGCCAATTTAGGGTTGGCACTCGGAAAAGATAAACTAGTAGAATATTTAAAAAAATTCGGTTTTGGCAAGAGAACGGGAATCGAACTTGCAGATGAATATTACGGAGTCCTAAGACCGACCTACGATTTGGAAGTTGCGAATGTGGCATTCGGTCAAGGTATGACGACTACTCCGATTCAGAATATTCAAGCATTAACTACTCTTGCCAACGACGGAGTCATGATAAGACCTTATATTATAGATAAAGTAATCGACCCCGACACGGGCGAGAAAATATATGAAGGTGGCAGAAATGAATTAGGGCAAATCGTCTCTAAAAGTACGGTAGATAAGATGAAAGAATTGCTCTACAATTCGGTTTATAGTAAAGACGGCATGGCAACAGGTTTAATATATCAAACAAAAGCGACTACTTTAGTTGGTAAAACAGGAACAGCTCAGATAGCGTCTAAATTTGGCGGATACGAGACAGGCGAATATAATAATATAAGAAGCTTTGCGGGAATTTTCCCTTATGAAGACCCCGAGTATGTCATATACATATCGGTTAAAAAGCTACAAAATGCCACTTGGCCTATAGCAAAATCCGTTCGCTCGATTGTCGAAAGCATTGCTAAATATAAAAATTTAGACCAATTAGTAGTGCAAGTAGATGACTCGAAATTGATAGACATCAAAAATTATATCAACAAAGATATCGAAAGTACAAAGGCTGCATTGGAAAAGCAAGGTTTAGAAGTCATACAAATCGGTGAGGGAACGCGGATTATCGACCAATATCCTACCAGAAAAACTACGGTGACAAAAGGCAGTAAAGTTTTCTTATTGACTAACTCCTTAGATGCTACTCTACCGAATATGAAGAATTGGACGACGAACGAAATAGGAAGCTATTGCAATTTATTGGGAATTGCTTATAATATAAGTGGCTATGGACGAGTAATCAATCAGTCAGTAGCCGCTGGAACGAAAGTCGATTCTTCGACGACGATCGATTTTACTCTTAGTAAAGGCGACCAAAAGGGAAGTGATGAAAATGGAGAAGACCAAAAAGAATAAGGGGATTAGTATAAAAAAGATTTTAGAAAGTCCGTATTCAATAATCGTCGTTTTAATATTGTTAGTCGTGTCCTTATTGGCGTATTCGCGTTTTCTTATTAAAGCAAACATACTCTATTCATTTTCGGGATATACCGAAGAATTCTCATTTTATGATGGCACGATATATGTAGGTTCTCTCGTCAATCACTTTGGCGATTCGAAAGTTTCATACACTGGAAAAGACGTCACATTATATGAATTTGAAGTCGGTTATTATATTAAAAAAGGAGAAAAATATACTCCAATTTCGACGACAGACGGTTACGAAATAGAAGAAAAGAATAAAAAAGGAGTTTCATTAAAAGATTTGCTAGCAAGCACGAGTTTTTCTTTTACAGAGATGCATAAGAATGCCGTTTTCCTTTCTCACGAAAACATCGGAAACATAGAGAACCTCGTTTTTAAAGTAACTGGACAAAATAAAAAAGGTGAGAAAATAGAAATCGAGATTCCTATGATTGTCGAAAAAATCACAAAATAAAAGATAAGCGACCGCAATTAATAATTATAAATTATGTCATAAATTGATGTTTTCTTTTAAAAATACTTGAAAATTAGTTCAAGTATGATATAATTGAATAGCAATTTATGAATTATGTCTCCTTAGCTCAGCTGGTAGAGCAACTGACTCTTAATCAGTGGGTCCGGGGTTCGAATCCCCGAGGGGA
>CAZLNI010000099.1:0-4300 GCA_964560995.1 uncultured Muribaculaceae bacterium | reverse complement strand
CGACTTCTGTTTTAAGTTCGACTATTTTGAAGATGTTAGAAAATCTACCTAAGACCTCTTCTAAAGTAGCAATCTTACTAGGTTGACTTTTTGTTCCAAAATTATATTTTAATAGTTCTTCATAAGTCATATCTCTTACAAAACCGTGGCCATCAGATACTCTATCTATGGTAGCATCGTGGATCACGACTAACTTCCCATCCTTCGTTTTACGTACATCGAATTCGATTCCTTCGAAATCGTTATTAGAAGCATTAATAAAAGCTTCCATCGTATTTTCTTTAATGTTTGAGGTCTTATAACCTCTATGTGCAATTTTTTTCATAAATAATTATATGAAAAAAAGAAGCATTTTACTTCTCTTTTATTGGCTTCATAAGATGAGTTTTATACTCTTCGATATGTTCGCAAGGTTCTAAACCTAATCTTACTAATTCTTTATAGTATTCTTCATTATATAAATTACAATCTATCTTTATAAGCTCTTTTAAAACATAGAGCCCCCAACCTCTATCCTCTTTATACCTCGCCAATATCTCTACTGCATAAGCAAAACCGATTAAATATATAAAATGGCTAGACATATGTTTATCCAGTAGATATGCGACTCCGATATCTTTTTTACTAGAAAAATATTTTGCGCACTCTTTATCTAATGTTTCTATGATATTTTTCCTTTTTGCAGTTTTCAAGAAATCCCATAATTCGATAAGATTATCTTCGATAATTATATAGCGAGTTTTAGTAATCGCATCGTCGAAATTTTCCATACTTCTTTGCTTTGCAATCTGCTCAAGTCCATTTAAATGACTCAAGTGCTCTAAAATCAATATTTCAAAAAAAGTACTTACTATTTCGTTAAAAAGGAAATCTGGCCTATACATTCCTAACGAAAAATTTCTCTGTATGTGCATTATATGACCGTATTCATGAGCAAGATCGACGGCATCTTCTATTGTGTATTCTCTTTTTAATCGGATATGTCCCTCGTTTCCGTAAGGTAAATATAGTGCGTTAGGACACATATCTCTTTCCATTAACCAAGACATATGTACTAGTTTATCTCGCCTTTTATACATACTTCGGAAACTTTCGAATAAATCTTTGTCGACACAACTTTTAAAGAAACTATACACTAAATCGAACAATTCTTCATCACTCAATTTTGGTGAATAAATATACTTGGGCCTACTATCTATCGTTTGTGTACTCCAAAGAAGTACGATGATATGTACAAACTCCATGAGAGTACTTAACTCACTTTTCTCATATTTTAATTTTTCTTTCAAAGGTGCTTTAAAATATGTCGATTCTTTATAAGGGTCGAACATCATTGCTTGCACAATATATAATGTATCTTCTATCTTTTGCCTTTTTTCTCCACTTGTTACATCTCGTAGACGAAGTAATTCTTCATATTGCTTGGCAAATTTTGTAATATACCAACTGTTATGCTTATTTGTCTTATCTATCATTATCATTTTATATCACCAATTGGCCTCATTATGTGAGTTTTATAAACACTTAAATGTTCGTTAGGTTTGATACCTAAGTTTAAAATGCGTCTATAATATTCTTGTTTAGGTAGTCTTAAATCGATAGCCATATATTGTTTCAAAAGATATAATCCCAATTCTTTATCTTCTAGATAAACCATAAGCAATTCTATACCAACTAGATATCCAATTATATAAATGAAGTCGTTTGTAGAATCCATATCTAAAAGGCTTAGAAAATCGAAATTATAGCAAGCTTTAACCATGTCATTTATCGCCTTAATTTTTTGCTTAGTGGAATAACCCTTTTCTTTCCAAATATCTAGTACATCGAGTTCGAATAACACCATATCTGCCTTGCCAGCAAGCATCTCAAAAACTCCGAGTGATAGATTTTCTAGATTCACCCGAAACTTTTCAAAGCTCTTAAAATATTCTGCCGCGAGCAATTCAAAAAACATACTAACCACTTCAGCAAAGACTTTATTTTCACCAAAAGTGTTAGGATGAAAGTTAGTAAGAAATTGTATGCCATGACCATATTCGTGAGATAAATCGAGTAAATCGTCGACATTACCCCTTCTTTTAAATCGCATAAAGACTTTTTTCCCATACGGAAGAAAAAAGGTAGTAGGCTCTGGACTCATATCCATCAATCTCTCTGTATATAGATACGATTTTCTTTTTTTAAACATTCCTCTAAATATCTTAAACAAATCTCTATCTAAAGAATCTTTAAAAAAATCGTGTATTAGTCCATAAAAATCGTCGTGAGTAAGTTTAGGGAAATAATGATATCTATATGGCACATCTATCGGTTTACTACACGCGATAGGTTCCGCTAATGAAATAAAAGGTGCAATATCTTGTAACCTATCTACTTCTTCATCTATCAATTCACATACAGTACATTCATTGGGTTCTTCTTCCTTAGTTAAATCTTCAATGAATCGTAAAGACAAATCTATCTTGGCTTTCTCTTCTGGTGTAGCTTTTTCTCTTAAACGAATCAAGTCTTCTTTCCTTTTCTTGAAAATCATTTCATACCAAAGTTGTTCTCCACAAAGTTTATTTTTCCCCACTTTAATCACTTCCGTAGTGCCAAATATACTAACATCATCTATCCTTCTTGTCAATTTTTTATCAACATAAAAAGGCCTAAACAAGGCCAAATTATTTAGTAAAGTTTATATCTGTAAATCGCTATGCCACACGGTAAGGATCACTCATCGTACCTGTTCCAATAAGCGTATTTACATATTCGGGGCTTAGGTTAATGACAGGGGCAACAGCAGCTAGCCCTGAAGGGCTTGCTCCTCCTAAATTGTCGCCATTCCCGTTTAGACTGCCATTAATACTTACATAAAATAGAGTAGCATAAGAATAATATTCATAAGGTGAAAATGACCAATACCACCAAATACCTTTATATAAATAATATTTAATATTATTTGATAAACCGTTTGAATGATGATATCTTCCACCCCCTGTTGTTATTTCATCTGCTGTTATGAGTCCTACTGGATACTTTAGAGCTCCATTACCTTTTGTCTTATCTTTAACTGTAAAGGCGTCGTTCTTCTCTGGACATTTAAGACTTGGTGTTGGTGAGTATGAGCCGTTTCTTTCCACAGCTTTATAATTCGTATAACTTGTTTCAAATCCTGCTCCTGTGTTATTATTGGCAAAGCTTCTATCATTACAGAATATCCTATCAGTTACTGCTTCACTGAATCCCGTGTCTACTATATTTTCTTTATACCATGTATCGAGCTGAACTTTTATATTAGAATCTGTTTCATTCGATTGGGCTTGTTCTTTACTTGTACTTGCTGTTCCATTAGCTCCTCCATACATATAACCTACATATTTAGCATCATCAGAATTTGTATTCCATGTTACATTTGTTAATGCTACTCTATCTGCACTATTTTCTCCATTCGCATGTGCACTTATCCCATCATAGATTATGCGAAGGGAACCATCTCCATTTATTCTGATTATTCTCCAGTACATATCTTGACCAGACTTATTCTGCCCAAACTTTACGTAGTTATTCTCAACTGCTCCTCTATAGTAATAACTCGTTCCATAGTCATCTTCCATTTCGTATATGCCATCTTTACTATAGTCATAACTTGTTACTGTTTTGGATGATGATATATACGGCATACTTGTCGTTGTTGTTCCTGTTCCTACTTTATATATTGTTCCTAAATTGCTTGATGATGCCACTGCATTTGTTGGGCTACCATAGGAACTTGCGATATATTTATTTCTTAATGTTGTATAACAGCTTTGATATTGACATACTTGAGGGTTAGTAAGTGTATATAACCCTGTGCTTGTATCGAATGTATAACTGCTTGCATATGTTATATATCTTGTTTTATAACTAGTCATATTTTGGGTATCTTGGCTTCCACTAAAATTATCGTCTTGGAATTGAGTTGGCTTTGGGGCTATATCCGTAAAGCTATTTAATGTTCCTTTTGATGTTTGTTTCAAATGTGATAAGGTACTTTGAGATGTCAATTTCATTGTTCCCTTTTCATCAGTTAAACTAAATGTCGAACTGAACTTTGCACTTAAGTCTGGGTCTTGATTTACATCTTCTAAGTAGTTTAATGTTATTACTAGTTCATAATAATATGTCTTATTTACTGGTATTGTTAATGACTCGGCTAGTATCTCCGTTAAAGTCTTTCCTTCTTCGTTTTTTGGCACATTAGTTTTACTTACTACTTCTGTATATGGTCCTTCATTACTCTCACTTTGTCTAAGTACATAAGTTAGTGAACCTT
>CAZLNI010000098.1:0-4467 GCA_964560995.1 uncultured Muribaculaceae bacterium | reverse complement strand
TCTTACATTAGATTAAATGTCTGTCTTAAATTAAATGGGTAGACATTCAACTTGGCAAAAACTGAATATTTCCCTTTTTTATTTTATGCTTTCTTTCTTGACATATTCATAATAACATAAAAAAAGACTTTTAACAAGTCTTTTAATTAAAGTTCGAAAAGTTCGAACGAATTTCCCAATGGGACGGCTGGTGGGAATCGAACCCACTATGAAATAATCTAGAAAGGTTATTTTGAAATTACATACAAGTGAAAGCATACGAAATAGTCATTTTACACTTTATACTTTAAATGATGAAATAGTATGCTACTTCGAAAATTATGACGAATTAAAAAAGGTGGTTAATTTAACAGAAAGAAACTTAGCTTGTCGATATAACAAGAATCGTACTAACAAAATAACAATTATAATAGATAAAGTGATGTACAGGCTTTATCTATTCAAATAGAAAGGATAATAAATAAATGATAGAATTAATTATTTATGGAATACTTATTTTAATATCACCTTTAATTACTAAAATCATTATCGGAATAGTAACAGGTGAAAAAATTAAAATATGAAAGAATTTTTATTGAATATAATTTTTTCCTTAGCAAGATTAAATATTATTTTATTAATATTTAGTATTACTTGGAAAGCGATAAATTACTTTTGGGATATATTAAAAAAAATGCTTTTTAAAGAAAGAGATGAGAAATAAAGAAATGACTGACACAGATTTAAAAGAAATGACACAAGAACAAAAAAATATTTTAATACTAATAAATAGGCATATGGGAAAAAACATATGTAAAACTGTAAAATTAGCATTTATAAAAGCTAATAAATACGATAAAATAATAAAAAAGTGCAAAAGCACTTTTTAATTTGAAGAAATTTTAAGGTCATCATTATACTTGTTACGTTTAGAACAAATATAACTATTTAAAAATAAAGTATGAGAGCAAGCAACGTTCCAAAGTTCCATTTGGTCGGTAGCTAAAAGTAAGTCCATCAAAACACAATACTCGCGAATTTGGTTCTCAATAACAATACTTTGAATTTGCTTAAGAGATTGAAACACTTCGAAAGCATTTAAAACATCGCATACATCAAAACCGTTATAGACTTCAATTTCACTTTCATTGTATTGATATTTGTCGGGGTTATCTTTATGTACAAAATAACGATAATAACCACGAACACTCTCTAATGGAATTGGTATAGGTTGATTTAATTCATCAGTAATAGATTTTACATTATTGTAAGTAGTAGGACTACCAAAACTAAATATAACGTGATAATGTTCTTTTTTAGGAATACCAGTCGGGTCAATATCTTTATCATGCAAAGGACTACATGCAAAAGATATACCTTTTAATTTTAAAATCTCTTTCCAATTTTCGGGAGCAGATTCGGGATAAATAACAGCACCCCAGTTTCTTTTTTTAGTTGTATTAGTAGATTTATTTGACATAAAATACCTCTTTCATTTTAAAAAAATTTTTATTGTTAAAAAAATTGTCACACGTCACACCATTGGGGGGTCGTAGTACACCCCCAATGTTTGGCCCTAGCGACTTCGTCGCTAACGGGCCTAAAACGGCGTATAAGAGCCAAACATCAATTTCCAAGAAAATGCCCGACTACTTTCATTAAAGCGTCTTTAACAACTTGAAAACCATGCCATGCAATGACTAAGCTAATAAGTCCTACTACAACAGGGACATGAAAGAAATATGATAAAAAAGATATTCCACCCTGTATCATAGTAGAAATAGTAGTTAAAATAGATGATATAGCATTCGGAAAACTAGGTATAAAACCACCTAAGATGCCCGATATAACGCTTAAAACATAAAGTACACATTTAAGTAATAAATATATAATCATTAAAAACCACCTCTAAACTTTCGCCTAGTTCGACTAGTAGAAGTCCCTCGCCTCTCATAAGTAGAGATAGTCGTCTCATCTTTTGAGGCGTCATAAAGAACATCTACACCCGATGAATCGTTAGCATAATCATTTTTGGATAAAATAGTAAAGAACTTACTAGCACCAAAACCGATAAACATACAGACTAATATTATAGATGTAAAAGAACGTATAGTACTTATGTTACTAGATAAAATCACGTTATCAGCTAAACATACATTTTGAGCGTCCCAAAATTTATGAGATGGGAACAAAGTAGTTTCTCCAATAGAAAATTCGGGCAACTCAATACAACCATTAGCATTTACTAAACCAAGTAAACTAGTAAAAATAGTCAAAATGAAATTCAAACTCTCTCCTACAAAGCCAAAATTCTCAGTCAAATCTTTTGAATCATTAACAATTTCATATAATTGGTCATCAGTAGGAACAAATAAACCTTTAATACCGTCTAAAATACCACCTAAAAGGTCTTTAAACCACTGTCCTACGGAATTAGTAAAGTTAGTAATCATGCCAAATAAACCGCCACTTGTTCCATCAGTTTCACATTTTTCTTTTGTACCAGTAAAATATTCATAATTATCAACAGTCATACTTAAATCATCAGTTATTAAAATTCGTGTAACAGAAGAATATTTAACATTACTACTATAAGTAACATGAAGAGCCATAGCAAAATCAGTATCTTCAACATTAGAAGAAGTAGTAAAGTCTAAGGAATAAATACCTACGCTAGTGAAAGTGATAATAGAAGATGGACTATTGTATTGTAAATTATAATTACCATCATTAGCATAAATAGAACCAAAATGATATTGTATAGAATCATTAGCACTAGGAGTACTAGTCCCAGAACCAACTTTAGTAACCTCTAAAAAAATACGATAAGTAGTATTTGGTTTAAAATCATAATTTGGCATTAAATAAGAATTATACCCGTTTCTACTATCCCAAGAAAAAGTACCATCAGAATTAAGTCTTATATCATTATCACGCAAACCTTGAAAATAATTAGAATAAAGTTTACTAAAACCATTAAAATAATTTGTATACGTAGTACAAGTAGTAACCTCTTCGCCAACAAAAAGTGATTTTATACCTTTCCATAAATCGGAAAACCAACCACCAATAAATTCGCCAAGAGAAGCAAAAAACTCGCCTATAGAAGATATACCGTCTACAAAACCGTCAATTACATCTTGAATTCCACGAGATAAGGCGTTTAACATATCACTAAAACCACTCGATAAACCATCTATAACATATTGAAAACCACTTGATAAAGAGCTTAACATATCACTAAAACCTTTAGACAAACTCTCGCCTAAAGATTTAAACCAATTACCTATAGAAGATATACCGTCCTTTAAAGATTGCCAAATACCTTTTGATGTTTCGTTTTGTTCAGCTTGTTTACTATTTAACTCATCTAATCGTGCGTTTGTTTCTTGAGTATAATTATCTATTTTAGAAGACACATCATTAAATGAACTACTTAAAGCATTAGATATGTCACTTGCAGACAAAGAAGTTGTACCTAAATGTTTATAATCATATCCGACATATTGAATTGATAAAGCCGAACCGCTAGGATTTGAATTAAAAGTACTTAAAAGACATGTACCTGTATCATTTGCTTTAAAAACAACTGTATAAGACTGTAAGTAGCCTATATTGTCAATTAATTTAAACTGTCTATCGTTACTAACTTCTTCATATGCAAAATTTGGTACAGATAAATTAATACTAGTACCAATTGCAAGCTTATTAACCGAATTTGAATAAGACGGATGATAATAATAACTAAATGAATCGCTCAAAAAGTAATATGAAACAGCATAATAATTTCCTTTTAAGAAAGACATATCACATTGAAGTAAAGATATGCCTTTATCAGCATAAACTAAATTATTAGCACTAGATGGAGTAGCGTAATAATAGCTAGTAGAATCTAAAGCATCAGAACCCGAAGCACTAGTAAAACTCATATTGTAACCTAAAGATAAATTACCATTACTAGTATGACGAATAAAGTTACCACTTTGAGATATATTAAGACCGTTAAAAGGTCCAGTATTGCCTACGGCGTATACATTATCTATAAAAATAAAACAAGCACACGCTAATGCCAATATTAATAAATATTTAATCTTTTTCTTCATACATATACACCTTTCTAGGACATGACCAATCTTTACAAGATTCACATTTACCTTTATTTTTCCAACAATAATAATGATGAGTTAATTCAAAACAACCATTTTCTACAAAAAAACCTATAAATAAAAGAATTAAAAAATTCATAATGCACCTCATAAGAATAAATCTTTAATAATTAAATAAAGTAATAATATGCCTACTAAAATAACTAAGATTATAATATAAGTAGTAGTAAGATAATGCTTACTATCTTGTAAGTAATAAATAGCGTTATTTACTTGCAACTTAGTGTCGGATAATTCCTCTATATCATAAACACTATTATTTCGATGAAATCTATATAATTTGTCACATGAAGAATCTAAACTTTTAGTATCAGAAACATCT
>CAZLNI010000097.1:0-4577 GCA_964560995.1 uncultured Muribaculaceae bacterium | reverse complement strand
ACCTTGGCTTTTATGAATCGTAATCGCATAAGCATGAACCAAATTGACGAGGTCGTCGCGTTTATAATAGACGGCATTGCCATAAAAGTTGACGCATAATAGACGGTCCTTAGAGCCGGGATTTACTTCGACTATGTAGCCTATATCGCCATTATATATGTTATTGTCGGTATCGTTTACTTTTTGTAAGACCTTATCACCTACTCGGTAGACGACTTCGCCAAACCGCAATTCGGGCTTCTCTTTAGATGCTGGATTGAAAAGATTTTGTAAAGTGATATTCAGATTATCGATACCGTTTTCTCCTTTATACATAGGTGCCAAAACTTGGATATTGCTATGATCTATGCCCTTCTTTATAGATATCTTACATATCTCTTTAATCGTATCCTTTATCACATGTGTATCGACATTGAGAAAAGAAAAATCCTCTTTACGGCTTATAGAATCCTCGTCTAAATCGTGATTTTTGATGTTTAAACATAAGTACGGTATAGATGAACCGGCACTTTGGCGATAAATCTCATGTAAAGGGACGTGATTAAATAATTCACTGGCGATTAAATCTGTCAAAATGAGCCCAGGTCCGACACTCGGTAGCTGGTTGTCGTCGCCGACGATTACGAGTTTAACATTTCTCCTTATACCTTTTAGTAAGGCATCGAATAGTTCTGTATCTATCATACTAGTCTCATCTATGATAATTAGTTTCTCATCGTGTTTGTTATATTCGTTATACTCAAATTTACCCGTATTCTTATCCCATCTCAAATAGCGGTGAATAGTCATCGCAGGAAGATCCGTCAAGTCACTTAGCCTCTTAGCCGCCCGACCTGTAGGTGCGAGTAAAGCTAACTCCTCTAAAGCGGCATTTTCACTAAAGGGATGCATGTCTATAAAAAGACCAGCAATGGCTCTTACAATTGTCGTCTTTCCTGTACCAGGTCCACCTGTAATAATCGTAATATTCTCTTCTAGAGACGTTTTGATAGCTCTTCTTTGATCTTTATTATATTCGATACCGTTTGCTTTGCTGAACCGCTCTATGTCGGCATCTAAATTCTTCTTTTTTTCTGTACTTTGCCCATTTATTTCGAATAGAGCATCGGCAATTGCCAATTCTCTTTTATAGTTATCGTATAAAAAATATTTATCGTCGCTTATGTGAATCTCTCTATTCTTAGATAAAACTCCTAATCGAGCATCTAACTCTTCTTCTGATAATATTATATCGAATTCTAATAGTTTTTCTCGTATCTCTTCTTTAAAAGAGTACGTATCGCCCGCGTCGAATGATAACTGTTTCATAGCTTCGATGATGCAAGCTAAAGTACGATTGTCGTCCGTTTGTTCGTGTAGTTGAAAATAGACTTTATCCAAAGTTTTAAAATCCACGTCGCCGACCAAAGTGTAGACGTTTTCTTCGATGACGTTTTTGATGCTGAGGCCATATGCGTTTAAAAGGTTCATCGCATCCTTCATAGAAAAGCCCAACTTAGTCAAATAGATGATGAGTTCGTCGCTGTGTTGATGCTTTATGACTGAGTTATAAATACTATCCATCTTCTTCTCGGTCATCTTAGGTACGAGTGCAAGACATGACTTATCTTCTTTAATTTTATTTAGAGCATCTTCTCCTAAGACGCGAACGATTTCCATCGCAGTCTTCTCGCCACAGCCTTTCACCAAATTGGAAGAAAGAAAATCTATGACGGCATCTTTACCTTCCGGTTCGACGTGCTCGTAAGATGATACTTGGAATTGATAACCATACTTATTGTTTTCGATATAGGATCCGTGAAAAAGATATGTTTCATCGACGACGAGGTCGTAAAAGTAACCCGTAAAAGTCACTGTATGATTTTCGAGTTCACTCTTCAAATTTTCGCTTGCATCTTTAACGCGAAAAAGACCGACTTTATAGCCATTGCCAGCGGTAGATTCGTATATAGTTTTCTTAAATTTTCCTTTGATGTATTCCATAAGAAGCACTTCCTGTTACTAAGTTTATCATAAAAGGGACTTTAAAGAAAGTCCCCCATTAATGATTAAATTAAGATAATATTGTAACATCTTTATCCTTTGTAGAACCGTTTTGTAAGTATGTTCTATAAGTATTGAAAGGCACAATTGCACTCGTCGTATTCGCGAGGTTTAAGTCTTCGTCTGCTCTCGCGGCTAATGTACCCAGCCTTTCGATGTAGACTTTTTTTGCTTCGTTAGTAGGCTCGCCCTCTCTATCGTGAAAAGAGATATAAGCATTTACATATTCTCCATATATACTTCTTGGATCTATGTCTGCTTCGCTTTTTGGAGAGCCGAAGATAATAGACCTATAGTAACTTGCTTGATTACCATTTTTGGGATTATTTGATGACGCGAGCTTGGCAATCGGCGACTTAAAAAGATAATCGTAAAAATAACTTTCTAGAGTGGCGATTAGTCCGTCTTCTTCGCCCTTATCTACGCGTTTTTCTATTTTTAGAGTTCCTCCTGCATATATGACGTCGTCTTTACTCATATTATTCGCTTCACAAATACTATCGACCGTGGTCCCGTTTAAGAGTGCTATAGTACTCAGAGTATCCCCTGCTTTAACAGTATATGAAATCTCTTTTAAGTCTTTAAGAATATAGGGATTTTCTTTAATGATATGTTCGATGAGCGATTTATCGTCGTCGATTTCTCTATCACTTTTATTATCTTTAGGACTACTCTCAATATTTCTATCCATAGCTGTAGTTGTAACTAAACCTCCGCGTACTAGAGTAATCGCTAATCCAAAAACAGCTAAACGTTTAAAAATGCGCACCTTCAAAGGATGTTCGCGATTGTCGTTAGATGTATATATACCTTCAAATGTTCTCGTTCTATCGTTAGCCATTAAAATCACCTTATTATTAGTATAAAATCTTTAAGAGAATTATTCAACTTTTTCTACTATGCCATTTACAACTTGCCCGTCAACAGAAGTAATTAAAACGTCGTATGTCTTTCCTTCTTCTAAACTTTCATCGACTGTCACAAGCACATAATTAGAAGTGTGCCCCTTCGAGATACCGTTCTTTTCGACCTCGACGATAAGTTTTTCGTGCATTCCGATTTGTTTAGTGTAATAGGCATTTTCCAACTTAGACGATAGCTCTAAAATTCGCTTGACTCTCTCTTTCTTTACCCGTTCATCTACAAAGTAAAGAACCATATTTTCAGCCGCTGTATGAGAACGCAGTGAAAATGGAAAGGTATGTACCTTAGTAAAACCTATTTCTTCTATAAATCTATAAGTCTCTTCGAACAGTTCATCTGTCTCATATGGAAATCCGACGATTAAATCGGTCGTTATGCTGATATTAGGACGAATACTTCTTATTTTAGAAATCTTTTCTCTATAATATTCTGCATCGTATTTGCGATTCATCTTTTTCAAAATTTCGGTAGAACCAGATTGCAAAGGAATATGCAAGTGGTTGCAAATCTTCTCGTTGCATTCGAGTTCAGCAAGGAATTTGTCGTTTAATTCAGTAATCTCTATACTAGAAATGCGTATTCTCTCTAAATCATCTATCTTGCTTATTCTTCTTATTAAATCTACTAAATCGTAGTCTTTGTTCGTGCCATACGAACCCGTATGAATGCCCGTTAGGACGATTTCACGGTGCCCATTTTTGACGAGTTCACGAATCTCACTTTCGGCTAAGTCGATATCCTTACTGCGTATATTTCCCCTTAAAAAAGGGATTATGCAGTAGGAACAAAAATTGTTACAGCCATCTTGAATCTTGACGAAAGCTCTCGTTTTATCGGTCTCGTTTTTTAAAGCCATATCTTCAAAAGGAACATCGCTCATGTCGTAAAAATTACTGACCTTTTTATGGTTAACCATATACTCTTCGACGAGTTCTACTATCTTAGATTTATCTTTGTTACCGATTAAGATGTCTATACCTAAAGAGGATAGTTTTTCTTGATGATTCTGGGCACTACATCCACAGACGACGAGGCAGGCATTCGGACACTCTCTTCTTGCCAAACGGATCATATGCCGACTTTTCGCATCGCTTTGGTTGGTGACCGAACAAGTGTTTACGACGATGACATCTGGGTTATCACTTATAGTGGCCTGTTCATAAGATTTAGCTATAAATCTTTCTTTAATATAATCGCTTTCATAGCTGTTAACTTTACAGCCGAGCGTCAATATACAAAACTTCATAATACTTCTCCTAGAAAAAAAGTTAGAATTTATCTAACTAGGTTTTTTTGTAAAACTTTGAGAGCAGATAAAAATGCTTCTTCCGATTCATAACTCATCATCACGGCTTTTGGTAAATCGACGAGTTCCTGCGTTTTACTCTCCTTATTATCTACTTTCTTGATGAGGACGTCATCGAAGCCACTTTCGTAATCATCTTCGTAGTAGATGTTGTTATTGGCCCGATTGACTAGTTCGTCGTAACTTATTATAGCAGTATTCTACTGCTCTTTTTCATAATCCGACAAAACGATTGGAACAGGCTCATAAATCGTTTCTAGTTCATCTACTATTTTAGAAAGAGGTTTCTCTTCTTCCTTTTCTA
>CAZLNI010000096.1:0-4595 GCA_964560995.1 uncultured Muribaculaceae bacterium | reverse complement strand
GAGGAGAAGCAAGCGACCAGTTGGTACCACTTCATTAACTATTAAAGCACAACTATAAACACTTGTCAAATGCCCTATCTAAAAGGAAATAATGGCATTTTTGCATTTTTGTATTCTTTTATTTCTGTGCTCTTTTGAGCACTTTTTTTCATTAATTTAAAAGTTTTTTTCATTTTTAATGAGAAAAATCGAATTTATCCGGAATAATAATAAGTGAAGGATGATAGAAAGAAGGAATATGAAAAAAAATTTATTATGGCTTACATTATTTATTTTCACACCAGTATTTGCTAAAGAATACACAGAATATAAATTTGTAGGCTATCAAGAAACACTACCAATCGTCGATGAATTTACTAAATACGAACAAACTACTTTTCATCAATACTATTCAGTAACACGCGGACCCTTTGAGGAAATTGAGAAATTTGATTCGCGAAGAGAAGAATTTAGCTATTGTGAAGATACTCCGATAAGAACCATTGAAACATTTGATACAGCTAAGCCAGTTAATTACAATTCAGACCACTATATAATTATAAAAAGCGAAAACAACTTTAAGGCGGTACGTCTTTTTGTAGAACCGGAAATTCTTTTGGAAAGAATTACTATTATAATAAGTAATCGAGAAGTAAAAACATACGAAAATATTCAACCTAAATCTTCTATTACCATACCGCTTCCAAATGTTCCAATCGATGATTTAACAATCAAAGTGGAATATCCTAACAAAGGTTATATAACTTTCGACCTTTTAGGAGAAGAATCTGAATCCGCTGGACTCGGTTTCTTCCTATATAATGAAGAATCAATAACTTTTATTAAACCTTTCTCAGAAGCGACTATAGAAGATAAGGAATTGCCAGTACAATCAAAAATGCGCAATCTCTATCGCTATAATAAAGAATATTATAATTGTGCCAAAGATGAAAAAAATTTTTATGCATCATTAGAAGACGAAACACTCGACGGGTATATGTTTGACCCTGCCGAAGATAAGATACTTTATAAGGTTTACAGCCGGGAACTTTTAGAAGAAGATACTCCAATTGAGAAAGACGAAGCTTTGGAAGAACCGCCTGCTGATTCAGAAACTGATAAAACCATAAACTCTAATCCACCAACAGAAGAAATCGAAAAACCTATAGAAAATACAAACTCAGTACAAACTCCGACTAAAAAACCTGCTTATAAACCTAGCACCGCAGTTCCATTGCCCGTACCTCAAACCAAAATCGACACTTCAACCGTTACCAAAAAAGAAGAATCAGATAAAAGTTACAATCAAATAGCTATTGTCACTCCCGAAGAAAAACTAGGTAATGATAAAGAAGACAATACAACATGTGAACACGATGCTGAATATGATAAAACCTTAAAAGATATCAAACTAGCCTTACTGATAGTTATTATACTCAGTATTTTACACAATATACACCTATTATATGTAAACAAGCAAAGTTAAAAATGTCTTATGATGTCGGAAGCCTTTTCTAGAACCATATAAATATTTTATAGTTTAGGCAGAAAGGAAAGATTAATATGCCTAGTGAAGTTGTACTAGAAAATGAAAAGTTAATATATAGCATGGCTAAAAGCTTTTACGGTGCTGAACGCGAAGACCTCGTCCAGGCGGGCTTTCTAGGTCTAATGAAAGCTTACAGAAATTATGACGAATCTATGGGAACTAAGTTTAGTACCTACGCCTACGGGTTTATCTATGGAGAAATGTATGAAGTCGCGACAGGAAATCGTCCCATCCGCGTACGAAAGAGCGAACTTAGCCTTTATAAAGGAGTTACAAAAGCCAAGGAACTATTAGAAGATAAATTGAATAGGGAAGTAAGCTATGAAGAAGTATGTGCCTCACTCAAAGTCGATTATGGCCTGTTCCTCGCGATTTTAAATTCGATGAGCGCAACTGTTAGTATGGATGACCAAGAATTAAATCTGCGCTCTCGAGAAAGCAATATAGATGAGTTAATAATGTTAAAAGACTCTCTAGAATCTTTAAATCCACTAGAAAGAAGTGTCATGGACAATCGCTATATAAAAGACCGCAGCCAAGACGAAACAGCCAAAATTCTGGGTTTATCTCAAGTTAAAGTCAGTAGAATAGAAAAATCTAGTCGCGACAAAATGAAAAATTTTATGGCAAGTTAGTATAATTTTTTAAAAAACCACCCATTATAAAAGTGGTGATAACATGGATAGACAAGAATATGATAAACTAGTCAAATCGAAAAGTAAAAATCCGAATATACTCGAAGACGCCTTTATCTCTTTTCTAACAGGCGGCGTTTTAGGAGCCTCATATGAAGTAATTACTTGTTGGTATATGAATATGTTCAATCTAGCCGAAAAAGTAGCGATCGGTTGGTCATGCCTTACTTTCATAGCTATAGCGATTATACTTACTGGCTTCGGTGTGTTCGACTCGCTCGTCTCTAAATTTAAATTTGGACTAATAATCCCCATAACGGGTTTTGCCCACTCTGTGGCGAGTTCCTTAATCGATTATAGAAGAGATGGACTCATAACGGGCTTAGGTTCGAACATGTTCAAGTTGGCAGGATGTGTAATCCTCTACGGAACTTTTGCAGCGTTTATCTTTGCAATAATAAAGGTGATCATTTATGGCTAGTATAAAATTTAAAAATGTTTATTTGAGCGACTTCTCGACAATTTCTGGAATAAATGAGAAGATAAATACCAAATTCTCTTTTTCCGACTATTTTGAAGGAGAGAAGACGAGTGAAGATGCCGAAGTAAAGATGCAAAAAATCGTCATCAAAGATATTTCCAAAAAACACGACATCGACGTCCTAATCAGTGCCGACTTATCGAACCAAATCGGAACATCTAACAAGACTGCGGCATCGTTCCCTTACTCATTCTTAGGAATCTATAATGCTTGTGCATCGTTTGCCGAAGGGCTTATAGTCGCAGGTTCGCTTCTTACGACAGGAACGAACTTAAAAAATATCTGTCTTACTGTAAGTAGCCATAACTTGGCAGCCGAAAGGACATTTCGTTTTCCAATAGAATATGGTTCTCCTCGTCGCGTGACTCAAGCATTCACAGCTACAGGAGCCGTCGCGCAGATTATCAGCAAAGAACCGACGAACATTAAAATCGAATCGGCAACAATCGGTAAAGTAATAGATTATGGTATAAAAGATGCGAATAACATGGGAGCAATTATGGCACCAAGTGCAGCCGCTACCATTATGGATCATTTGAAAGATACCAAAAGAAGCGCATCATATTACGATCTTATTTTAACAGGGGATTTGGGAATTCTAGGAAGCGAACTCATGCGTTCTATTCTAGAAAAAAATGACATTACATTGAAAAACCACGTCGACGCCGGTTCAGAATTGATTGTCGATAGAAAACTTACAGATCAAGGTGCAAGTGGACCTGTATGCTTACCATTATATTTGTTAGAAAAAGTTTTAAAGGAAAAGAAAAATAAACGCATCCTCATAGTCGGAACAGGTGCATTACATAATCAAACCTTAGTTAACCAAAAAAACACCTTACCGAGTGTGAGTCATGCTGTAAGTATCGAGGTGATTGCTTAATGAGAATATTTACATCATTTATGGCTGTCGGAATTATATGTTTAATTGCATCTTTAATATACGACACGACTAAATTCACTCCAGGTCATATAACGAGTTTATTTGTCGTAATCGGGGCTTTCTTAGGTATATTCGGTTTTTACGATATATTGATGGATAAGTTCGGCTACGGATTAGGCCTACCCATTACATCTTTTGGAAACAGTTTAGTTAATGCAGCTTATGAGGGCTTTCAAGAAAACGGTTTCTATGGATTATTTCAAGGTATGTATTTATCGACGTCAGCTGGTATAAGTGGAACTATTATATTGAGTTTCGCAATGGCGTTGATATCCAAACCTAAAGATTAAGGCTACAAGCCTTTTTTTCTTTTCTCAACCTTTCGTACAACATTTTCTTCACTTTTATAATATTTTTGCTTATAATTAACTTGTAAAGAAAAAAGATGCTTGTCATCATCTATTATGTTCTTTAAAAAATTCTTCGAAAGGTACTCCTAAAACTTTACTAATCGTTGCTATAACTGTGATAGAAAAAGTTTGTTTGACCTTTTCACTTTCGATATTGGCAATCAAAGACTGTGAGACACCACATAGCTCCGCTAATCGTTCTTGAGTTATCCGGCCTCTATCATCGGCATACTTCGAATGATTATATAATCTATAGTATCTTACATTGCGAGAAATCATCAAAAATATTTTATCCAACTCTTCTTCAGTTATTACTACTTCGTGCATCATCATATTTTTTACCATCCTTCGTATATAATTATCTAAAAATAATATAAACATTTCCATAGACGTAGCTTAGAACAAATTCTAATAATAGTAATATTAGTATGGGCTAATATTCTTCAAGATATTCGTAAAGCGAGTTGAAAATCGTTGGATATTGTTGTATAATTAAACCATAGTAAAGCACTGTAAAAATGTTACGAAAGGGTTGAAAAACAATGCAAAAAAAATCAAATTCGGGGGGGGTCATTAAGAAATAATTCTTCTAAAGCAA
>CAZLNI010000095.1:0-4802 GCA_964560995.1 uncultured Muribaculaceae bacterium | reverse complement strand
GATTGATTTCTATATATCAATGTCCGAAAAGTTCGAACAGATTCGTCAATGGAGCGGGTGAGGGGAAAAAGCACTGTTTTTCTTCAAAAAATCGCTCTCTGCGGTCTCTAGAACTCAAAAGATAGACAATTCATTGTCTCGAATCGTTCTACGACGCTAAAATAATTGAATTTAGGTTGTTTTCACTAAGAATACGTAAAAGTTCGGTAGTTTGCGCGCACTGGCAATCGCGCGCGCTGACTAACGAACGGTATTCTTTGTTTGATGCAATTATAAATATATGAATAACAATAAAGTAACTGATGAGCTTAACGACTCGAAAGAGTCGTATCCTATACTTGATAGTAAGCTCATAATAGCGCCAAAACTTTACACATATAATGTAAAGTTAGTTATTTGTGGAGAGTATATACAAGAGTATAAATATAAAACTAAAAGACTTAAGAAAAGTTATAAAAACGACTTAAATTTGACCATCTTAAAAGATGATAAAGAAAAAAATGAAGAAAATGAAATAAAAGATCGAAATTTAATTCGAAGTAAATTAGAGTGCCAAAGAATAGCCAAATCTAACATGAAAGATTGGAAAACATTTATAACACTTACTTTTGCTGATAACATCGCTGATATCGATTATGCTAATAAAAAATATAAACGATTTATAAACAGCGTTAAACGTGTAAAAGGAGATTTTCGGTATTTATGCGTCCCCGAATTCCAAAAGCGCGGCGCAGTTCACTATCATTTGCTAACAAATATCGACGTAGATAGCGAATTGATACCGAAAAGACCGCTTAAACGGTTGTATAACAAAGAAACGGGCACTTGGAAAGAACTGGAATATTATGACATTAAATATTGGAACGAAGGATTCTCTAGCGCTGAAGTAATGAGTAGCGACCCTAAAAAGGTCGTCGGCTATATATCAAAGTATATGACAAAAGACATCGATAACCGATTGTTTAGTCATAGAAGATACTTCTACTCTAGGAATTTAGAGACGCCTAAGGAAGATTTTTTAGACTTAAGTAATCCAAAACATCTAGAATTTTACCAAAAAAAAATTCAAGATAAAAAAGTCATTTATAACCGTGATTACACCAATAAATACGATGGTAGTGACGTTTCTTTCTCCGAATTTCTCTAACATATTGATTATAACACTTTTTACTAGAGATTTTCAAACAATTTTTGGTTATGCTCTGCACAGTAGACAAATTAGTGGCGAAGATTTCTCTTAAAATACAGACTAATCTTAGAATATGCTCTGCATAGTAGACAAATTAAAAGCTACTTTCTATTTAAAAGTTATAATCGATATTAGAGAATACGCTCTGCCCTTTTGCGTTAAAACAGTCAATAGCACCATGAAATAAAAGCGACCTAAGGCTACGACTATCAAAAAACGAAGTATGCTACTAAGTAAACACGTTAATTTTAAGGTCTAATCTATCGCGATTATGTCGTGAAAGGCTATTTACGGTTTTAATGCAAACATAAAATGGTGTTCTTTCTTTCTAAAAATGGGCACATTTTTGGAAAGGAATTACCATACGGCGAGTGAAAAAAGAAAGACATATGTGTCATAAACAAGTTCTATATATAGTGGTAATTATCTATTTATGGTATAAAAAAAATAAAAAGTAAAAAAAGTATTGACTTCATCATTAAATGATGATATGATGTTATCGTTCAGTAATATTCCGATGTGAATAAAAGAAAAGTCCCTTACGATAATAATAGACTAACGGTACTTAAAAATAATAAAAGGGCAGTACGAAAAGTTAGGAGAATATTATATGGCAAAGAAAAAAACAAGTATTGAACTCAAACGAGTTAATGTAAACCTTCCTTTAGAGCTGGTAGAAAAAGTTACTGAATATGGTATTGCTAACGGTTTAAATACAACTAATGCTTATATAGTTTTATTAAACCAAGCGTTAGCACAAGCTGAAGCAATAAAAAGCATGCCCGTAATTCTTGAACTATTGAAAAATGCTTCAATAGATACTTCTAATCTTCCAAAACTAAAAGATTAACTTATATTCATCTCATTTCTGTTCAATAAAAAGGAAGGAGATGAATTTTTAATTGTATTCTAAACATCTTTTTCTTGATGTTTATAAAGAATACTTACTTTATGCCGAAAAACAGCAAAAAAGTCAAAGTTTGGTATCGCTTAAATACAAATTTGATAAGCATATTTTGCCATTTTTCGAAAATATGTACCTAGAGGACATTACCAGTAAAACTATACTAGAGTGGGAAAATCACATTTTAAAACTCAACTATTCTAATAATCACAATAGAAATCTTTACTATATCTTGAGTGGTTTCTTTAAATTCTGCAGTATCTTCTGCGATTTCGATAAGTCGATTATAAGTAACATCGGTTGTTTTAAGAAGAAATATGAAGAAGATAAGCACGACTTCTACACTTTAGAAGAGTTTGAAACGTTTATTCGCTACGTCGATGACGAAGTATACAAACAGTTTTTTAACCTACTCTTCTTTACTGGTATACGTCCAGGCGAAGCGATGGCACTTCAATTTAAAGATTTAAACGGCGAGTATATATCTATTTCAAAAACGATGAATAGTCACGGAAAACGCGAAATAGGTACTCCTAAGACTCGGTCATCGGTTAGAAAAGTTAAAATTGATAGGAGATTAAAGAGAGATTTGTTAAATCTTAGAGAGATTTACTCTAGTAAATACCCCTTTAATGATGATTTATTCGTCTTCGGTGGGTTAAAACCTCTTTCCCCTACTACCATTAATCGTCATAAGGAAAAGCGTGTGAGAGGGCTAATATACGCTCTATAACGCTACATCAATTTAGACATAGTCATGCTACCCTTTTGTTACAAAAAGGTATGATGATTAACGAAGTATCTCGACGTCTAGGTCATAGCAAAGTAAGTACAACATTAGATATCTATGCTCATACTGATGAAACACAAGAAAAAAGAGTGATAAACACTCTAAATTTTCTTAGATTTAATTGTTTGGTATCGCTTAAATACAAATTTAAATCTATATTAAAATGGTTTAAAAGCCACTTTAATAACTAAAATTGGAGCGGGTGAGGGGAATCGAACCCCCGTAATCAGCTTGGAAGGCTGGAGCTCTACCATTAAACTACACCCGCATAAATCAAGTAGACAATATAGATTATAGCCTACTTTTTTGTTTTTTGCAAGTTTTTTCACTGTATTTTTAAGCTCTGAGTAATAAATTGTATTTAATATAAACACATTTTATTACTACTTAAACTAACTTTTCTTAAGTTTTGCACTAGAAACAATAAATTGATTTCTTTTTAACGTTCTAAGTATAAAATATAATTAATCTTATTATTTGCCGAATCGCTGCTTAATTAATTATCCTTTATTAGTGAAAGAGATACCTTGTTTTTATTAGATAACACCTCCAGTACATAACAATCGACAACATCACCTGCACTTAAAACGTCGCTTGGCGATTTGACGTAGTTTTTGCTCATTTTGCTGATATGCACGAATCCATCATCATGCAGACCGATATCTATGAAAGCTCCAAAAGAAGTAACATTTCTTACAGTTCCTGTCAACTTCATGCCTGGTTTTAAGTCTTTAATATCTAAAACATCGCTTCTAAATACAGGAGAATTGACGTCTTCACGAATATCCTTTCCAGGGTGCTTCAATTCTTCAATGATATCTTTAATCGTGTATTCGTCCTTTCCTATATCTTTACTAAGTTCTTTAGGATTAGCCTTACCTAAAATGGCTTTAAAATCCGCTTTACCAAAATCATCGAGAGATAAATTCAATTCTTTTAAAACTTCGTGGGCAGTATCGTAACTCTCTGGATGTATTCTCGTCCTATCCAAAGGATTTGTACCATCTGGTATTCTCAAGAACCCTATAGACTGTTCATAGGCTTTGTCTTTAAGCCCGGCCTTTTTTAGCTCCTCTCTACTCTCTATTTTATGTTCACTTTTATATTTCATAAGTTTAGTTATAACTGCTTTCGTCAACCCAGAGACATATTCTAGAAGATTAGAACTTGCCGTATTGATATTAACTCCGACATCGTTGACTACTTTCATAACAGTAAAATCTAAAGCATTTGCTAACTCTTTCTGGTTGACATCGTGCTGATACTCGCCAACTCCAATCGATTTGGGATCGATTTTTATTAATTCGCTTAGAGGATCCTGTAATCTTCGACCAATCGATATAGCACTTCTCTTTTCGACAGTCAAATCTGGGAATTCCTTAATAGCTTCTTTACTTGCCGAATACACGCTTGCTCCAGCTTCACTTACAACTGTATATTTGACATCCGTGCCTTTGATGACCTCCGCGATAAATTCTTGCGACTCTCTAGACGCCGTTCCATTACCAATAGCTATTAAATCGATTTTATACTTATCTATCAATTCTAATACCTTTTTCTTAGAACCCTCAAAATCTTTTTTAGGCTCATTCGGATATATAACTTCGATTGCTAAAACACAACCATTTTCATCTAAAACAGCTAATTTACATCCCGTTCTAAATGCGGGATCAAAACCCAATACCCTTGATCCCTTGATAGGAGAAGTCATCAGCATGTTCTCTAAGTTTAAACTAAACGTCTCGATAGCGGTCTTTTCGCTTGCTTCTGTTAAATCGCTTCTTATCAATCTTTCGATACTAGGAAGCATGAGCCTCTTAAGCGAATCTTTAAGAGATTATTCGATATACTCGACAGCAAAAGAATTCTCGTTTTTAATAATCTTTCCTCTTAGGTAATTGTAAATCTCATCTGTATCA
>CAZLNI010000094.1:0-4849 GCA_964560995.1 uncultured Muribaculaceae bacterium | reverse complement strand
TAAGAGAATAGCTTCCGACATGATGCGTGCGATAAGCATCATCTTAAACGAAGAAGCCGAAAATGAGATTTTAAAGAAAGTGAGCATCACCGATTTGACTGTCGACTCTGACCTCACTTTCGCCAAAGTTTATTTCATGACTAGACTAGACGATAAAGAAATGGTTGAAAGAGAATTAAACGAAGCCGCAGGATTCATAAGAAAAGAGCTCGCTCATTCCCTAGATCTACGCAGTACCCCTGAACTTAAATTTGTCTACGATAAATCGTTGGATTATGGAGAAAGAATAGAAAGTATCATCGATAAAATTAACGAAGGAGACTGAAAGTCATGGCAGTAGTAAAAAACATCGCTACACTTAATGAAGAAGAAAGAAAAAGGTTTACAAGAGTTTTAATAAACTACTTACGCAAGAAATATATGA
The DNA here is from genome assembly GCA_964560995.1 of uncultured Muribaculaceae bacterium. GTDB lineage: Bacteria > Bacillota_I > Bacilli_A > RF39 > UBA660 > RUG11867. Next base: position 4,425 of record CAZLNI010000094.1, on the reverse strand, counting down.
ACAATGTCATAGAACCATCCCATTTTGCCAAAGCAAAACAATTTTTGCTGGCGAAAAGGGATGCTCTAACCACCATTAGTGATATCCAAAAAGGCACTAAAACGGGATTGGTTTCATGCGAATATGATTTCGAAATTAAAAAAAATAGATTTACTATGTTGCCTTGTGGTTTTATCATCGGTTATGATACAGGCGAGGGAAATAATAACCTCATGCATCTCTTTGTAGCCAATAGTTTTCAAAATTATCAACGTCTTGAAATAATACGAGATCTCTTTGCAGAGTACGTTGAGATAGCCAAGAGTAACGGTTCACATTATATCCAAACCGAAAGCAGCATTTCCGAAGAAAAATTGCCAGAAGATTTAGATGCACTAGATTTCGAAAAAGCTGGTTTAGTCGGCCGTGAAGAGATATACAATAAAACTATTTAAAGGAGCGAAATTATGGAAATAAAAAGAGCTACAGATTTAACACCAAGACAATGGTATTTATTCTTAAAATTTTATAGACAATACTTTGCCAATGAGGTCATCGAAAGTAATAGAAACCCTCGATTAAATAAACTCAAGATGAAGTTCTTTAGCAACGGCTCTTCTGAACATTCACTTGCCCGCATAAAAAACGGAACTCTAACTTCATATGTCGCATTAGACTATGACAAAAAAGAAAGAGGTTTAGTCCCAGTCGGATTTATTTCTGGTCATCAAATAACAGACACAGTACTAGATTTATGTCATCTTTACTGTACTATACCTCATCCAAATAGGCTTGTCATAGTAGGAAATATGTTTAAAGCTTTAGCAAAAGAAGCTATGAAGCGAGGTATGACGAGAGTATATGCTGAAAGCAACGATTTTATGCCCGTTTTTACAGACGATCTGAATACTCTCGGCTTTGTAACTACTGACATTGATAGCTCGGAGCAACTGTATAAAAGACACATTTATACACCTGTTGATACTCAAGATAAAAGGTAACCCATGAAAGAAGAAAGTACACTTTCGGGTCTTTTATTTGTCGATAAACCAGCCGGCCTTACGAGTAGAGACGTCGTCAATCGCGTTTCAAAAATATTGGGCACCAAAAAAGTAGGACATACTGGTACTTTAGACCCTCTTGCAACGGGACTTCTAATTTTGACAATCGGTAAATGCACTAAACTATCAGAATTCTTGACGTGCAAATATAAAGAGTACGAAGCGACATTCACTTTAGGCTATGAAACCGATACTCTTGATTGTACAGGCTCCAAGACGAAAGAGAGCGATAAAAGCGTAACTAAAAAAGAAATAATAGACTGCATAATGAGCTTTAAAGGTTCTTATTCCCAAGAAGTTCCAGCATACTCTGCTGTCAAAATAGACGGCAAAAAACTATACGCTTATGCACGAGAAGGCAAACAAATCACATTACCAAAAAGGGAAGTAGAGATTTCAGCAATAGAAATAATTTCGATAGAAGAAAACGCTATACGAATATGTACTACAGTATCTAAAGGGACCTATATAAGAAGCCTCATAAGAGATATCGGTCAAAAACTCGGAACTTATGCGACGATGGACACCCTTAGAAGAACAAAACAGGGAGATTTAACCCTTGCTAATGCAAAAACACTGGAACAAATAGAAAACGATAACTATGAAATTGTATCCCCTCTAGAAGTTTTAAAAGATGTTCCATCAGTCGAATTAGATGACGGATCTTATAAAAAAGTTTTCAACGGCTGTAAAATGTCTATTGATTCAAAAAGTGAATATATAAAATTTCTTTATAAAAATGAACTTGTTGCTCTTTATAAAAAAGGCGACAACTCATATGAAATGTATGTAAAATTTTAACCTTCAGCTAATAATCTGAAGGTTTTTGTAATTATTATTTAAAAATATTTTTGATGATTACCATGGTCGATTTAAAAAATATTATAAAATCTTGTTTAAACCCTAAGTTATCATAATATATTATATCGCACTTAAGAGTTTCCTCATAACTTAAATATCTTCCACCTAAAGACAATGCCAAACTCAAAACTCCAGGTTTCACTTTATATCTTTTAGGATCAATCTTTCCTTTAGGAAGCTTCTCTTTACATATAAAAGCGCGCGGTCCTATCAAACTCATGTCACCTTTTAATATATTAAAAAGCTGAGGAAGTTCGTTAAGCCCCATTTTGTCGATCACTTTGCTTACTTTCGTATAAGAGCTACCACCATTATCATCATAAACTCTCGTTCGTATTTTATACATATAAAATGGCTTTTTATCTTTGCCTTCTCGTGGAATTCTTATGTCTATAAGAGGTCTACCGATATCGAAGTAAGTTATTATAAGAACTACGAGCATTATAGGCGAAGTTAAAACTATCAATATGATCGACAAAATAATATCCAATAATCTTTTTACATATCTATACATCTTATCACTTCTCATAAAATATATCTCTTGTATGAGACTAATGCCATTATTATAACATGCAACTTACAATTATCAACCAGTTTTCTAAAAAACTTGACTTTTCGCTCAATTTATCTTTAATAGACGGCAACTTAAAGGGGGATTTTAATGGAATCTAAAACTAAAGTATATATTCCCAATATTGGGTAAACGGGGAAATGGATTTATTCGCTATTGAAGACCCATTAGAACATCGCTTAGGCAACTTGATGATAACTAAGATGAGACTCGAAATGTTAAAAGACCTACCAAGTAAGGGATATGAGATTGTAACAAAACCAGAACAAATAGTTGAAAACACAATATGTCTCGTTTTTGATAAAACAAAATATTCCGTAGCGCCAAACCCATTAACAGTTAAGAACTCATTGGAGAAAAAGAGAAGATAAATCGACCGGCAGCCTTTAATCTTGCCTCTTTTTTTTAACATTTTCATATAATCCTTTATAATATATTACGAAAAACAAAAAAGATTTTTTTGAGAGGACTTACTTATGAAAAATGGTTATAGTTGGGTTTCTGAATACAGAAGAAAAAAGTTTTTAGAGAACCTCGGCGGAAAAAATTTTTCAAACCAATCAAACAAACCTTATGAAGACTTAAATCTTTCACTTGAAAATTTAAGTCCAAAGAGATATAAAGCTATTGCTATAATGCTCGACTTAGATGGAACGAGCACCGATATCACAGACGACGGCGCTGAGATGTTCACGGAACAATTGGATACCTTGAGAAAAAAATTCCAAGCCGAAGTTTGCTATATTAGCATCTCGACTCATTATGGAGACACGGCCGACTATAAAATACGACCTGTCTTAAATTGTCTTTCTCGTCATTTAACTGAACATATCAAAATAGGGGACACTTTCTATTATGAGGGCACTTACAATTATGAAGAAAACCGTTTTTATCCGTGTTGTCCGAATTTCAATAGAGACAAGATTAAGACTTTTACCGATCATTATTTACATCGCTCAGACTTTGACACGGTTTGGTTCGCTCTAATCGACGATAATATCGATGAAAACGCTTATAGAGATTATCAAGATGACAGAACTATGCTAATTGCTAGGCCGTCGAGCGATACAGAAACCACTCCACTAGGCAATATTATGAGCATCTCGACGACTACAAAAGGATTTGCGGGCGTATTAAAACTTTTAGCATCTTATATTTCTAAAATTAAATATCTAACGCCAAACCAAATTCTCGAACGCCAGCTTAAATTGGAACAAATTCTTTCGAAGCATGCCTTAAGAGAAAAAATAATTGCGAGAGACTATGCCTTCCTCGAAACATACTTTTGTGAAGAGCACGCTTTTCCTAGCGATTACGAAGATACTGTTAAATGGCTAGTCTATACGAATGATAATATCTCACTTACTTTAGAAGAACTTAAACATATCGAAAAGATTCTTTCGCACATCGCAGCCTATTATCGGACACATGACCACGAAATAACCGCCGACCATGTAATAAGACTACGTGAAATATTTAGGAAAACTACAACGACAAAATAGCCCAAGAATCCCGTTTAAGGAAACTTAATTGCAAATTCAAGTTAAATGCTTGAATTCTTTTTTACGAAAGTTCGTAGTAGTTAGGAGTTTAAAAAGGAGTAGTAAGTAGGGTATAATTAATTTAGGAGGCAGTTTTAAAATTTTTGAGCATTTTTGTCTTAAATCAGTACATATGTTCGTATTCTTGACCATTTTGGAAGAAAAAAATGAGAAAAATCAAATAAACTCGGAATAATAATAAGTGAAGGGGTGAAAAAAATATTATTTAGGAGGTTTTAAGGATGGAAGTGATTCTCAAAAAAGAATATGGACAATTAGAAGACTATGTCTATGATAATGTTGGTTCGTTTGTAGGTAAGATAGTCGCCCCTATGTTGAAGGATGGCAAAGTTGAACTAGAAGCCGACGAGTTACCATCGGTGACGAGAGATAAGATATTCAAGAAGATGTT
>CAZLNI010000093.1:0-4852 GCA_964560995.1 uncultured Muribaculaceae bacterium | reverse complement strand
TAAGTATACTATAAAAACACGCGAATATCTATAGTTAGGTGTGCGTTTTACACCGCTTAAAGAATATTTAGAAATGTGTTGGAAGTTGTTAGTAAATCGTATTTTAGATAATGCAAAAATGCCATTATTCCCTTTTAGATAAGGCATTTGACAAGTGTTTATTGTTATGCTTTAATAGTTAATTGAAGTGAACCAATCTGGTCGCTTGCTTCTCCTCTTATCTTTTATCTCAGGGAGTTTTGTTTTACATATGAGAGGAGCTGATGTTTATGCGAAGCGAAAGTTTTCATAAGCACGTTATAGTTTTACTTTTAATAGTAATCATATTACTTGTTATTAAGTGTCTATAAAGAAAAAAGCAACGACTAGACTGAGATAATCTAGTTGTTGCTATAACCTTATAGGAGAAGTAACGACCACGATAGGTTCGCTTCTCTTAATATGATTATATTACATTTACTTCTCTTTTACAAGAAGTTTTTTGTTTGAGTTTGTTTTGCGTTTAAAGAAAAATTTTTAAAAAGTGATTGACAAGTGTATATTATACGCATTATAATGTAAGAGGATGGTGAACACAATGGAATTGAAGAATCCCTTGTACAAAAATCAAGGCATTCACGTTATAACTTCTATATTTACAATAGAAAAAGGTATAACGAAAGTCCTGCTTATTAGAAAGACGGATGGGCCATATAAAGATATGTGGTCTTTAGTCGGCGGCGCACTTTATAATAATGAAGATTTGATAGACGGTGCGAAGAGAGAGATACTTGAGAAAACGGGAATTGACGACATCGACATATATCTTTCAGATGTCTTCGGCGACCGAGAGAGATCGACTGGAATGCGTATGATCGCGATTGCGTATTTTGGCGTGATAAATTCCGAGTATGCTCGGCTTTTAAACGATAAAGCTCTAAATAAGAAGGATTTAGATTGGTTTTCTATCCAAAACATACCAGAGATGGCTTATGACCATAAAGAACAATTAATGAAGTCTTTAGAGTGCCTCAAAGAAAAGATTTCTTATACTAGTATTATCAAAGCTCTTTTTCCAAATGGGTTCACCATTCCAGAACTCCAAAAAGCATATGAGATTATATTAGGTAAATCTTTTGATAGAAGGAACTTTAGAAAGAAACTTTTGAGTAGTAATTTAGTCGAAGAGACGAGTCAAACTACTAAATTTGAAGGTAATAAGCCAGCATATGTATATAAATTTAAAAAAGGAATAAAAAAGCAAAATCTATTTTGAAATGTCGCTTTTTTCTTTTACCATCCAAAGCGTACTTTTTACACATAGATATTTTGTGTTTTTTGTTCTCTTGAGATGCGTATTTAATACGCAAATAAAGATATTTGAAAGGAAAAAAATATAATGACAATTAGAGATATATGGGGGAAAATAGAAGTTGAAAAAGACTTCGAAGCAATAATAAACTGTAAGGAATATGGCGACTTAAAGAATAAAACACAGTTGGGGTTAAATAGCAACGCGAATGCGAACCACACTAGATACCAGCACAGTTTAGGTGTATTCAGTTTGGCATGTAAGTTAGTCGACATATGCAAAAAAAAATTTAGTGACAGATTGGACATCACGGATACAGATGAAAAAGCCTTCAAAGTGATGGCTCTTATACACGACATAGGACACGGACCTTTTTCGCACGTTTCCGAAAGATATTTAGAAGGTAGCCATGAAGAACGGACCGTACGGATTTTAAAGGATAAGGACTCTCAAATACATAAAATACTTATTTCTCCCCCGTTTGGAATAGATGTTTTAAATAAGGTTCTAGAGTTACTTCAAATGAAGGAAAAAGTTAAAAACAAAGAGGGACTAGATGTCTCCAATAATTTGATGTTGATATTTGGAAAACTTCTTTCTGGAGGTATAGATATCGATAGGATTGACTACATAAGAAGAGATGCCCTCGCCGTTTTAAATGAAGATAATGATTATTCGAGCATACTTGATTCCATCGACTTGGAATTCATCGACGATTCTTTAGAAGTGGTCTTCGACGAACGGGCAGAATACGGAATAGCAACTTTCTTTAATAAGAGATTCGAACTTTATGATACAGTCTACTGCTCTACTTCGACGAGAGTATTAGAGAATATGTTCGATACTCTTTTGCAAATTACGGGATTCAAGCTCAAATGGGATACTTCAGAAATAGAGATTAAAAATTTCTTCCGCGAGTGTGAACAAAGCGACAACCAAATCGTCAAAAGATATGCCCAATTTTTGAGCACGAGATCTATCGACAGTAGTGTGTTATATAAAGAGTTAGATAACTCTCAATCATTTGAATTTGCCGTAGAGAGACTACTAAATGCTGTTCCGGAGTTAAAAACTTATAAAGAGGCCTTCTTCTTAGATAGTACACTCATAGACATTTATAATAAGAAAAATAAAGTTTATATAAGAAAAGGTGGATTAATTCGCGACATATCGGAAAGTTCTAAAATCTTGAATTCCAGTTTGAGAAAAGAAAAACACATAATCGCCGTGGATATCGTTTCTTTAGAATACTCCTTAAGAAAAGCTGGTAAGAGTGATGAGGAAATCGCCTCTATCATAAAGAAAGTTAAAAAAGCCCTCTCACCAGAAATAGAACAAGAAAAGAAATATACTTTTAACTCCTCTTCCCAAAATCCAGCAGAAGATTTTAAAAAGATTATAAGCAGATTGAATTTGGGTAGTTGTAAGTTAATCGAGAATATAGACGTTTATTACGATTATCAAAACGTCTTGTCGAGTGAACACATCAATTTGAGAAAGCGCGACGGGGATGAAAAAGCGTGGACTTTAAAAAGACCAGTTCAAGATAGTTCTTCTATTACCAAGAGAAATGAAAAAGATTTTATTTCTAAAGAGGAAGCTTTAGCTTTCTTAGATTGTGAGTGGGGAATCCATCTGGACGACGTGCAAGAAGAATTAACCCTTAAGACGAAAAGAGCAAAATATTCTCTAGAGTGCTATGGTGGAGTCTTCGAATTAGTATTCGATAAAACTGTACCCTGCTGTGACAATAAGGCTTACCCTGCTTTCTATATGATTGAGTGCGAATTAAAAAGCGGCAATTCGTCTGGCTTATACTTTATCAATCAAATTCTTAAAAGCTTCGGTTTCTTAGATGAGTGCAATCAGTCTAAAAAGGAAATTGCCACTTCTATTGTTAAAGAGTTTGCTCCTGTCGGTCATAGATTATTTATGACTAAAAACGATTCCGTTACACAATAAAAAACCGTTTTTTAAACGATTTTTTTGTTAGAAGAATAATTATGCTTCTACACCTGGTGCTCTATAAGGATCTGTCATCGTACCTGTTCCTATTAAGGTATTTGCGTACTTAGGGCTTAGGTTTATGACAGGTGCAAGTGCACCACTCGTATCACTTGTATTGCTTTTCAAAGTACTATAGTAACTTACACTAAATATTCCTACTTGGCCTCCTGAAGCATAGCTAGGTGAGAGTGACCAATATAAATATGATGATGACTTGAATAAATAACACTTAAAATTTTTTGTTGTGCTATTCGCTTGAAATTTACCTCCTCCAGCTGTTGTTATTTCATCAGCAGTAATCAATCCTATTGGATACTTTAAAGTTCCATTTCCTTTTGTTTTATCACTTACGGTGAAGGTATCGTTTTTCTGGGCATTTAAAACTTGATGTTAAATTACTAGATGAAGAACCATTCCTTTTAAATGCACCAAACTCTGTATATTTTGTTCCATATCCTAAATCATTTGTGCTTCTATCATTACAGAATATTTCATCGCTTACTGCTCCATTGTATCCAGTATCTATTACATTTTCTTTATACCACGTATCTAATAGAGTCTTTATATTAGAGTCTGTTTCATTAGTTTGAGCTTGTTCTTTACTCGTACTTGCTTCTCCATTAGCTCCACCATACATGTATCCACCATACTTGGCATCATTACAGTCTGTATTCCATGTTACACCAGTCATTGCTAGTCTATCTGTGCTAGATTCACCATTAGCGTGGGCACTAGTTCCATCGTAGATAATTCTAAGTGACCCATCTCCATTGATTCTCACTATTCTCCAATACATGTTTTGACCAGATTTATTCTTTCCAAACTTTACATAGTTGTTCTCTACAGCTCCTCTATAGTAATAACTTGTGCCATAGTCATCTTCCATTTCGAAGATTCCATCTTTACTATAGTCATAATTAGTTATTGTTTTGGATGATACTATATTTGGCATACTTGTTATTGTTGTTCCCGTTCCTATTTTATATATTGTTCCTAGGTTACTCGATGTTGCTACAGCATTTGTTGTACTACCAAAAGTACTAACTATATATTTACCTCTCAAAGTTGTATAACAACTTTGATATTGGCATACTTGAGGATTTGTAAGTGTATATAGTCCTGTACTTGTATCGAATGTATAACTATCTGCATAGGTATAATATCTTGTTTTGTAATTAGTCATATCATCATTAATTTGACTTCCGTTAAAGTTTCCATCTTGATACTGTATCGGTTTTGGTGCTATATCTGTGAAACTATCCAAGGTACCTTTTGAAGAGGCAATTATTGTATCAACAATTGAAGGATTATCTATATCTCCCTTTTCATCAGTTAAACTAAATGTCGAACTAAACTTTGCACTTAAGTCTGGGTCTTGATTTACATCTTCTAAATAGTTTAATGTTATTACTAGTTCATAGTAATATGTCTTACCTACTGGTATTGTTAATGACTCGGCTAGTACATCCGTTAAAGTCTTTCCTTCTTCGTTCTTTGGTACATTAGTTTTACTTACTACTTCTGTATATGGTCCTTCATTACTCTCACTTTGTC
>CAZLNI010000092.1:0-4855 GCA_964560995.1 uncultured Muribaculaceae bacterium | reverse complement strand
TAGCCTATATTCAAACAGCAGGGAAAGCTAAGGCGAATATGAACAGTTCCAATCTGTTTAGAGATTTTACTAATCTAGAAACGATAGAAAACCTATCTAATTTAGATACTAGTAATGTAACAAATATGAGCAGTATGTTCAATGGTTGTAGCAACTTGACTACATTAAATGTAGGCAATTTTGATACAAGTAATGTAACTAATATGGGCAATATGTTTAATGGTTGTAGCAAATTAACAACTTTAGACTTAAGTAGTTTTGATACAAGCAAAATAATCTACATGGACTCAATGTTCAATGGTTGTAGCAACTTGACTACATTAGATGTAAGCAAATTTGATACAAGTAAGGTAATTAATATGAGCACTATGTTCTCTGATTGTAGCAGTTTAACAACCTTAGATGTAAGCAAATTTAATACAAGTAAAGTAATCTATATGACCAAAATGTTTTTTAGATGTAGCAAATTGACAGCATTGGATGTCAGTGGTTTTAATACAAATAATGTAAAAGCTATAGCTTTTATGTTTCAAAATTGTAGCAGTTTGATTGAATTGGATGTCAGTGGATTCAATATTAGTAACGTTACTAGTTTAGAAGGAATGTTCAACAACTGTAGTAGTTTAACAACCTTAGACGTAAGTGGATTTGATACAAGTAATGTAACTAGTATGGTAGTTACATTTGCTGGCTGTAGTAATTTGACATCATTGGATTTAAGTGGCTTCGATACACATAATGTGACTGCCATGTCTAGCATGTTTCTAAATTGTAGTAGCTTGAAGTCATTAGATTTGAGTAGTTTCGATACGAGCAATGTGTCTAGTACGGGATCTATGTTTCGACAATGTCGTAATTTAACAGCATTAAATCTAAGTAATTTCGACACGAGCAACGTGACTAGTATGAGTTTTATGTTTGCAGATTGCAATAATTTGAGTGAGCTAGATATAAGTAACTTTGACACAAGCAACGTGACTGATATGAGTTTTATTTTTTGGAATTGTAATAATCTAACAACGACGATTTCAATAAGAGGAACAGCTTGTATTAAGTATAATAATATGTTTAGTAATGTCTCTAATCAAAGTGGAAAAATAACAGTAAATTATACTGCTGATGCATCAGATTTAGTTGACAATATGATTGCAACTAAAACATCTTCTTCAAACGTAGTAAAAGGCATATTAGTTAGCTAAGGACGATTAGTAATGATCGTTCTTTTAAATTTATTTTAAGCCTCTCTTTATAGGGAATATAGATTATACAAAATAAATAATCGAACTATTTTTAAATTCTTTGACTGAACAGTAACTATTATTATGTAAATTATACGTAAAATGAGAATTCTTTGCATAGTATTAAATATACATGAGGTGTATAATTAAATAACGAGGTGGAAGTTTATATGTTGATATTAGCGAAGACGACTCTTGCTATTATGTTGGGATTTGTCATATCCGTAATAGTAGGTTTTATTTTGATACCTATTTTAAAAAAGATGCAATTTACTCAAAAGATAAACACACTTATTAACGAAAGACACATGAAAAAACAAGGGACTCCTACTTTAGGAGGACTCATATTTATTATACCGACAATTATTGCATTGGTCCTTCTATATATTAGAAAGAGTATTACTATATCGCACAACTTAGTCATCTTAGTCTTCGTTTTCTTAAGCTATGGAGCATTAGGTTTCTTAGACGATTACTTAAAACTTAAAAGAGATGACAAAGTAAGTGGAAACGAAGGACTAAAATCTTGGCAAAAGTTCATTCTCCAAGTATTGATTGCTATTATCTTCTATTTCATATATCGCAGTTACGGCGGAACTGGTGATTTAACATTGAGTTTCTTTGGCTGGAACTTCCCTATGGGCTGGGCATACGGTCTATTCATATTATTAGTTTTAGTTGCAACGACTAATGCTGTAAACATTACGGACGGCCTAGACGGACTTGCCGGTGGTTTATCGATATGTGCATTTGCCGCATTTGGTCTTATGGCTTGGAACACTACTTGGTGTGAAGGCTATCAAGAACTTGCCATCTTTGCTTTCTTATTAATCGGCTCTTTAGGAGGATTCCTCTTATTCAACGCTCATCCTGCTAAAGTGTTCATGGGCGATACGGGCTCACTTGCCTTAGGTGGCGCATTAGCGACTCTTGCAATCATTACAAGACACGAATTTTCGCTCATCATAGTTGGCGGAGTATTTGTAATCGAAACATTATCTAGTTTAATCCAAATCATTGCCATAAGAAAATTTCATAAAAAAGTTTTCTTGAAAGCGCCTCTCCATCATCATTTTGAGGAGCTAGGCTGGGCAGAAGTCGATATAGTTAGAATATTCTGGGCCGCTGGCTTCGTACTAGCTATGCTCGGTATAATATATGGTGTTTGGTTATAAAAAAGGTCGATTAAGTTCGACTTTTTATATGCCCACCTTTCTCGACTCTAAAGCACTTCTAGAATAGGGGTTCACTTCATCCGTTCTCCCGAAAAGATAATCTATAGAGACACCATAGAAATCGGCTAGTTTATCCAATTTATCTACTGGCATAAGTCGAATGCCCGTCTCATAGCGTGAATAGACTACTTGCGTAATCTTTAAAACCCGAGCGACATCAATTTGCTTTAAATCCCTATCTTCTCGTATTTCTTTCAACCGAATAATATTCATAACTACCTCCAACTTTAACGACGCATTGTAAGTTTATTGTACCGATTAATCGAAAAAAACTTTTGATATATAACTAAACAGTTATAAATGTAGAATACAAATAAAGTTTCTTACTTTAGTAGAATATTAACTAAAATGTCGTTTAAAAAAAGAAAAAACGTAATATATCAATAATTTTTGCCGTGCGAGGTCTTTTTTAACTATTTAAAAAGTAAAATTTATATAGGTGGTTGCATGAATAAGAACCCAGAAAAAATATTAAAATGCGTCGTAATAGCTATTGCTTCTTTTGGAGCGATTATGATTTATTCAGCAAGTAGCATATGGGCACAGTATAAATTTGGTAACGAATTTAAATTTTTCATATCTCAAGTAATATTTTTATTAGTGGGAATTTTCATTATGACTACGCTTTCTAAAATCGATTACCATCTTTATAAAAAATACGCAAACCATATATTGATAATTTGCTTGGTCCTTCTCATATTAGTTCTTATACCAGGCATCGGTTCGGTAAGAAACGGAAGTCGCAGTTGGTTCGGTATAGGAGGGTTAGGTCTACAACCCAGTGAACTTTCTAAAATAGGTTTGATTATCTTTACGGCAAAATATTTATCTAGAAACGAAAAAGAGATGCGTAGTATAAAATCGGGTATATTACCAATATTAGGCGTCATATTGCTATTCTTTGGTTTAATCATGCTCGAACCAGATTTCGGAACAGGTATGGTTATAACTTTGACCCTCATCATCATGATATTTATATCTGAATCAAAAATTTCCTTTTTTATTAGATGTGGCATTTTAGGATTACTAGGTATTGTAGGCCTCATTATTGTCGCACCTTACCGTATGGCCCGTATAGTTTCTTTCTTAAATCCGTGGACTGACCCACTTGGAAGTGGCTTTCAAATTATTCAAAGCCTTTATGCCATCGGTCCTGGAGGGCTCCTCGGCATGGGTTTTATGAAATCTCGCCAAAAGTATTTTTACCTACCCGAACCTCAGACTGATTTCATCTTTTCGATTATCAGTGAAGAGTTCGGTTTTCTAGGCGTACTAATCGTCTGCGCAGCCTTTTTCATCATTTTTTACTCATCCTTAAAGATATTTTTTAAGACAAAAGATTTATTCGGTAAATACCTCGTCTTTGGATTATCTTTTGGAATTATACTACAGGCAATTTTAAATCTTGCCGTCGTCGTCGGTCTTGTCCCTGTCACCGGAGTTACATTACCTTTTCTTTCATACGGAGGCTCAAGCCTTTTAGTCTCAATGGCAAGTATTGGCATCATCTTAAGCGTCAGTAAACACCAAAAGTAACGAAAGGTTGTTAATTTAAGTATAAGAATTGATTAGCCATTACTAGTCTGCTATAATGCAAATAGAAGGTGGATTTGGCTATGAAAGACTTAACAGTTTTAGAAAACAAAAAAATAGAAAGTATGATTTATGAAATTAGAGGCAAGCAAGTAATGCTCGATTCTGATTTGGCGGTTCTTTACCAAGTTGAAACAAAAAGAATTAATGAAGCCGTAAAAAATAATCCTTATAAATTTCCAGAAAGATTTAGTTGGATTTTGACTGAAAGTGAATATTCAAACTTGAGGTCGAAATTTTCGACCTCAAGTTTGAGTGAACATGGTGGCAGAAGATATAGACCTAGAGTCTTTACAGAACAAGGTGTCTATATGCTTGCAACCATATTAAAAAGTAAAGTAGCTACAGAAGTGACACTCAATATTATGGACACTTTTGTTTTGATGAAAAATTATATTTCTAATGGCTTATTAGAAAACGGATATTATAAAGAAATGTTAATTTCTCACGATAACAGAATTAAAATATTAGAAGAACAGTTTAAGACAAAAAATAATCATGTATTTTTTGAGGACCAAATATATGATGCCTATTCACTTTTGAAAGATATATTTTACACGTCAAAAGAAGAAATTATAATAATAGACAACTACTTAGATAAAAACCTACTGGATATTGTTTCAATGATTAACAATAAAGTTTTAATAATTACTAATCAGTATAATAACGGCGACTATAATAAATATAAACTGCAGTATAACAATATAACACTGAAGATAAATAACACGTTTCATGACCGTTTTATAATCATCGATAGAAAAAACATATATCATTGTGGAACATCATTTA
>CAZLNI010000091.1:0-5003 GCA_964560995.1 uncultured Muribaculaceae bacterium | reverse complement strand
CTCCTCTTATTTTTAGTAAGTCTTTCTTATCTTCATCTATATATTATCACATTTAGCACGGTATTACTACCATTTTTAATTTTGTTTAGTTTTTAGTATACTTCAACCTATTTTATAAAATAAAAAAGGCGCCTACATCTCTTTGAATAAGGCATCTTTCAAATTATAATAATATTGAACTCCGGAAACTACTGAAAGAATAGTTGCGATGATTATCAAAGCATCTGCCACCTGGATATTCAAGAATTCGAATGGCATATTGTAGAGCAGTTTTAGTGAGACACCAGTCATCATACATATCGTCTTTAATTTACCTGCAATACTGGCACCTACGGCTTTACCGCCGCTTTGTCCAGCGACCATTTTAATCGAATCGACAAACGTGTCTCTCGTGATGATGATGACTGGAATAGCCATCGGAATAAACCCATCTACCGCTAAGACGATCAATATACCGTTTACTAATATTTTATCAGCTATAGCGTCCATAACTTTGCCGAAGTCTGTTACTAAATTGTACTTTCTAGCGATATGACCATCTAAGAAATCCGTTAGACTTGCAATTATAAAGATTATCGCACAAACTATGTATTTTAAGTCTACTTCGATACGTCCCAATACTAGAAACGAAGGCCATTCAAATCCAATTTGATAAAAAGGTATGACCATCATGATTAAGCATAACACCGAAAGTATTATTCTAGTCACCGTAATTTTATTTGGTAAATTCATCTTTTTTTTCATATTCTACACCTCACGATACCATTTTAATTGCCCATATGACTGTGACTGCGGACAATATTATTATGACAACTGCGATTATTATATATTTCATCGCTTGTGATTGAGCTTTTGGTCTCAAATATGGAGAGACGACTCTTATATCACCCGTTTTCTCCTCTTCGAGCATCTGTCGCTCTTTTTCTTCGACTTTTTTCCCCAACTCGTCTAACGGAATTTTAGAAGTATATTCAAACATATACTCGTTGAATTCGTCGATGACCTTAACTGGATCGATACCTAAGTATTTTGCATAAGTTTGCAAATACTCTTTCAATTTAAAGATATCTTTAAAACTACCGATAGATCCCGCTTCGATTTGTTCGAGAGCAGGGCTCGGTATATTCGTATCGGCACTCGCCTCTTCGAGACTCAATCCCGAAGATATTCGCAACTGCTTAAAGTCGCTTCCTATCTCATTCAAGGGATATTCACTTCCTTTATAAAAATCAAATAATACTTTGTAAGCCTTGTTCTGTACCTTAAAGGTGACAAACATTTATCTTTTAAATCGTACGATTTAAACTCCGACGAAGATTCTTTATTCTCTTCGTCAAAGCTCCCCTACCAAATTTGGGTTTCTCACTTGCGGGGTTTACCACGTTCCACCCTTACCGTTTCCAGTAAGTCTCGTCTCTTTGGCACTTTTATACCTAATAGGACCACGAAAGGTCTTTTCGGAGCCGTTACGCATCATGCGTACCTAGAGTTATTGATTCCTCTAGCACAAACATTACCAACCATCACAGATTGAGTGAGCAAGGACTTTCCTCAAGTAGCACTTCACTACCAGCGTTTGTCTTTCCGTATTATTCGTTTTTCCCGTATACTATCTTTTCTAAATTAGATAGTCTTCTAAGTAAATCGACGTTATTTGAAGAAAATTTACCACTAGAACCACTCTCTTCAGTCGCTTCGATAGCCATCTTCATCTTACGGTTTTCAGCTTCTAATCTTCCATTTTCTTCTCTAAGTTCGCGATTATCTTTTTCTAATCTTTTAATAAGTCGGATGAATTCGTTATAGTCTTCGATAATCGTATCTAAATATTCGTCGACCTCTTTTGGTCTATACCCTTTAGCATCAAACTTAAACTCTTTATCTAATATATCTTTCGGAGAAAGACTTATTTCTACTTCATACATGCAGTTTCACCCTTCTTATAAGATACATTTTAACGAGTTTTTGCCCATTTGTCAAGATGTCACTGGCTTAGAGCTAAATCGCTATTTAAGACGTAGACGCTTTTGCCATTATAGACGACTATCGAGTACTCATCTGCGATGCCTATTCTCTTAAGGCTAGTGTTCTTAGGGATGACACCCAATCTATTTGGCAGTTCATTAGTCGGGCTTGTTCGCATAGTCGCATTTCTAACCGTTTTAACCTCTTCTTCGATCGGCTTAAAAGATATTTCTGGACTCGAGACATAATTTGGATTTTTTACGATGCGGTCTTCACTATCGACATAGGTAAAATATGATACGTTTAAATCGACATTAGTAAGAATTCCGTCGACCCTTCCAGCACTCGTATATTGCCACATATGATAATTGCCTTTGTAATCTGTCTTATCAGCCCAATGAGCTAACCATATGAGTTTTCCATCGAGCTTTCCCGTATCTAACATATAAGAAAATGCATTATGATAGGAGTAGACCATTGTCTCATAGCCATACGACCCGACTGTCTCTGTAAACGCTAGAATGTTATCTGTAATCGTCGAATAGTTGACTCTCTCTAACCTTCCCTCATTAAAAGATTCGATGTCGTATACTACAGGATATGACAATTTATAGTCTTTAATGAGATTTATAGTGAATTCTGCTTCCTCTAAAGCCTCTTTTTCGTTTCTAGCTGTACCAAAAAAGTATACTCCTACTCGCAAACCGGCTTTAATTGCACCTTCAATGTTCGCTCTAAACATGCCATCTTCGATTACTTCAGAGCCATGAGTTTGCCTAAAACCACACCTTATCATTGCAAAAGAAATGCCCGTCGCGCGCACTTTCTCCCAGTCTATGGCACCTTGCCATTCCGAGACATCCACACCATAAGAGACACCATAAGATAAAAACTGCTCTTTTATATCGAGAGTTATTCCCTCATCGAAATAAAGAGGTACTGTATTAGGCCCAAACTCGTAAATGAGATCGACGTCTTTCGGTTTTATCTCGCGCGTATAAAAAAGGACCAATTTTACGCATAAAAAAGCGATTATTGCAAAGACTACTAACAAAAAAACTATCGTAACTCGTTGGACATTTTTTTTATTAGAAAAAAAACTTTTAATGAACTCCACATCATCACATCCAGTTCACAAAAGTAATTATAACAAAAACACCTTAAAACATAAAGTGAAATCTACTGCATATCTTTTATTATCTTTTTTAATAAGTAAATCCTTTTTGCATAATCTACCTCTTCAATTAACGATTCAAAATAAATATCTGCTCTCGGCATGCCCTCCATCCTTTCTAGAATAATTTTTTCATAAACTAGACACTTTTTAAACCCTTTCGACAAAAAATATCTTTTCTTTTTGATAAAAATACGGTATCATAAAAGCGGTGATAATAAATGAAGAATAATATAGGGGTTCTTTCAAGACCTAGTATGAGAAATACTAAAAAACCTGTTTTTTTGACGGGATTGATGACGATGCTGCTAATCGTAACCTTTATTTTTACGTTAAAGATCTACGAGCCGACTAAACATACTCTGATAACAGGAGGAATTTTAGTCTATCCGTTTACATTTCTAATAACGGCCTATCTTTCAAAATATTATGGTTTTGAAGAGGCTAAGAAAAACGTCTTCACGAGTGCAATACTGTTTGGAATCTTCTTTCTGTTGATTATGGTTTGTCTTATTCCCTCACCCAACAATTCTACAGAGAACTACAATGCCATAATTCAATACGTTTTTGCTGCCGAACATTTCACGATTGGAAGTATGGATATCTTCTATCCTACGATGGGACAGTTTTGTGGAATATTGATTGCATTTATTGCAACACACCTTCTCTATGCAGCTATATATAAAGCCATCCACAACTATACAAATGATTATTTAGCCGTCGGTTTAGCTCTTTTGATAAGTGCCATCGTCGACCGCGTCATATTCGTCCCGATACTTTTATTAGAAAACCTTCTAGATGGCAGCAATACGCTCGAATTTCTAATTAAATGTTTGACAAGCGAGTTTATCGTAACTATCTTATTCGTAATGATTATTATTATAATATACGTCATAATTACTAAATTTAAAGACAAGAAAAAAGTTGCTCAGAATTGAGTAACTTTTTTAAGATTTTTTAACTAAGCAGTTATTCCAAGTGAATTTTGCCCAAAGTTCATGCTCTTAGCCATTTGGCTTAGTACTGGAGCTATCGTTTCAGTAAAATATCGTTCATATTCTAAAGAAGCTTCATCAAAACTATCTGTTCCGATAGCTCTGTTTTTTTCTTCTTCTTTTTGACGAAGCACATCAAACATCTTTAAAAACTTTTCGTAACTCATACCAGAATACTTTTCAATAGTTGCAATGAGTTCATCTGTTACTTTAGTTATCTCAGCAACCTTTAGCATCTCTCCAAGATTTAAACTACCAACTAAGATGCCCGCAGCAAGCTCTAAATTTGTATGTTTAGGTAAATCATAATTAGGGTTATAAGTATTTCGCATAAGTACTAAAACGGAATAATTGTTAAGCCCATCTTCCAAAGCGGCTCCATATCCGTCGGCGTATGTTCTATTGACGTTATTCTCGTCAACAGCTATTTTTTCATGGCGTACAGATAATCCGCTTGAGATAGTTAAAATGCCATCTCTTAATTCATAAGCCCTCAAATGACTTTTTACGGCTTTAAAAAGTTCTCTAGCCAACTTTGCTCGAAAGTCGTCGCTCTCGACGAAAGGACTGTTGATTATCGCAACTTTATCCACAGAAGTCATTTCGACACTTCCGTCATCTTTAACGCCGAAATGAGGTCTCTCACAATACATGCCCTCTATGTTTCGCAAATCTTTATCTTGTTTACCTTTCAAGCCACTCGCCCCCATTTCCTTCTCTTTCTAAGACATCACTAATGGTTTCTTTTACTCCTGTCTTTCGATATCCATCTACTAAGACGACTTTGACTTGACTTATAGCATCTAAAACGATAGAAGTATATTCTTCGCCTAAGTAGTCGATTATACTCTCAGCCATCGTCGTAATCT
>CAZLNI010000090.1:0-5083 GCA_964560995.1 uncultured Muribaculaceae bacterium | reverse complement strand
TTATATCTCTAAAGATATGGCAAATTTTTTACTGCTTTTCGCTTATTCTCCGAATCCCCTTTTCGTGTTAGCTTTCTCGCCTAATGTGCGCATAGGTATTTTAATTTTGATTATCATCTATTTGACGAACTTTTTTATCTTTTTACTGTTCAAACCACAATTTGCTCTCGGTAAGAGCATTTTACCTAAAAGGGAACAGTTATCTTTCATAGATTGTCTTTCCTCTTCGATCGCGTCTTCTACTAACATCTTAATCTTGATATTAGGCGTAGTCGTCGTCTACGGCATACTCAACACTTTGCTCGGAGTTTTAAATCTAGATTCTCTTCTAGTATGTTCCATATTAGAGATAACTAACGGACTAGTGCACATTAAAGACGCCGGCTTCCCTCTTTTTTGGTTAGCTTTTGCCTGTCTTTTCGGTGGACTCAGCATCCATACCCAAATAAAAAGCATTTTGGAGAACACCGATTTATCTTACCGCTATTTCCTAATAGGTAGACTCATCGCATCAATTCCCCTACTCTTGCTTGCCCTCTTCTATTAATCGCTCGTTTTTTATGTCGACGTTGTTTATCTCGTCGAAGCTTTTCGTTATCTTATCGGTAGTCGTATGAATCGCGAGGACATCCTTATTTACAGATTCGATCGATTTAGATAGATGGTCCCATCTCTCTTTATAACGGCCGAATTCGACACCGAGTTTGCTAAGTTCGTCGTGTATCACTTTAGCATATTTATCTCGCTCCATGTCTTTTATTATCATGCTGACGATCGTCAAAGTGCTCATTAAAGTAGTAGGACTAGTAATCCAAACTCTTTTCTTATATGCGTAGTTCAATAAATCGGGGTGGTAGGCATTTATCTCGGCAAATATCGCTTCAGCAGGTAAAAACATGATTGCTTGTGAAGAAGTAACTCCCTCGATAATGTACTTAGAACTTATCGCATCGATATGTTTTTTGACGTCCATCTTAAACATTTTAGTGGCGTCTTCTCGTTCGGGAACCGTCCTATCTTTATCGCACATAATCTGATAATGTTCAAGTGGAAACTTGGAATCTATGCCGATTGTGCCCAAAGGTTTAGGTGCGAACAAAATTGCATCGACAATCGTGCTGTTTGGTAAGGTGTATTGAAGTTCGTATATCTTGTCGTTTTTCTCTCCGAATACGCTCGATAGTATCAAAGATAGATTAGTCTCTCCAAATATGCCACGCGTCTTCTTATCCGTCAAAATAGATTGCAGACTGACTATATCTGTCGAAAGACCGTCGATCTTCTTCTGAGCTTCATCTATTTTAGAAAGTCTTTCCAAGACGTTCGCAAAAGTTTTATTCGTCTTTTCGAAATTGACATCTAACCTCTCGTTCACTTTTTCATTAATCAGTGTAAGTCTTTTTTCGATTACCTCGTTTTGCCTTTCAAAGTCTCCTTTTAGGGAGTTACTAAAATCGTATTTGAAATCTCCTATATCTTTAGTTAAGTTTTTTTCTAGTGAACTCATCCTATCGACGACATCCATCTTATCGTCTTTTTTAAAAAGACTTATCAATTCTAGAACTATTATTACTGCCAAAAAGGCGACGATTACATACTGCATTACTACGTTACTCCTATTCTATTTCTAACTTTTTGTTTATTATCTTACTTGCGACATATGCGCCTAAGACGAGCAAGATTACTCTTAAAAGGTATTGAGGGTGTGTCAAGCTATCTATGAGAGTGACTCCTAAGTATCCCCAAAAGTATACCATAAATGGCTTGCCTATTAAAGTCGCCAATAAAAACTTTCTGTGTTCCATATCCGATATGCCACTACAGATGTTTATTAGAAAAGCGGGCGTAAAAGGGAACGCTAAAAGCATGACTAAAGTTGAAAGCTTTATATGTGAAAACTTTGAAACCATCTTCAATAACTTGTTTTTGTCGAATTTGCGGATTAGATATTTAAATCTTCCCTTCATAGATTTTCTCGCTAAGAAAAAAGCCAAGTTGCAACCGATGACGGTCAGTATAAAGGAGATGATGAATCCTATGATATGTCCAAAACTCATGAAGTTTAAGGTTATAAAGACAGAAAGTGGTAGAACAGGTAAAATAGATTCTACCAAGATAAGTAAGCATCCCAAAATTGGACCATAGGCACCCAAAGATAATAATATATTGTTTATTAAGATGTCCAAATTAGCAAGAATTTCGTTCATACACTTCGCCTCACATCATTACTATTATAAAACATTTTTGAAAAATTAAAAAGAAATGGCGCGATTTCCCACATGACTTTACGTTCGATGTCACTAGACAGCAAATCTAAATTCATATATAATTTTATATAGGAGGGAAAGTATGAGTGAACAAGATAATAAAAAAAGGAATATTTTTAACGAAATTCTAATCGGAGGATTATTAGAATTTGGGCAGTTGGATATGCTAGATATCCATCTTTTAATAGAAGATTTAGTGACTTCTGGAATCGTCATGAAAGATGAAGTGAAATGGAATTATATAGGAACTACTAGTAAACGCAAGAGAAGCCGTTCTGATGATGGCATCCATACTTTTGATATATTGACTGGAGTTTCAGTAGAAGGCATTTGGAATGAGTGCGGTCCAGAGATAAGAGCTTTTTATAGAGAACTAAATCCCAATCATTTTGAATTTAGGAAAGCAAAATTTGTACTTTATGGAACGACGGAGCTTTTAAGAAGCGCAAACATACTGCTCATATCAGATGATGAATACGAATATACGACTTTACAAAAGTATGGGTTTGCAAATATAGATAGGTTTAAGTCTCTTATTCGCGCAGATAAATATTTTAAAGAGCATCCCGAAGATTTAAATCGTTACCATATCATAATAAATGGCAGTCAAGTATTAAAACAAAGACAAAGAAACGGCGATGATATTGAACTCAACTGGATGATTACTTCTAAGGCTTACCAAAAGGAAGTAACAGTAGTCGACCTTTGCCCCACAGTGATTAAAGGAAGGAACTTCTATTCTGCCGGTTTTTCGATTAGTGAGAAGTATAACTGCTATAGAGTTTCTAGAGAATCGTTTAGTGAATTGTTAGACGACATATGTATCAACGCATTGATGCTGGGCGTCCTAAAGAACATACCTTATATCGTGGCATCTCAACCGCGCGTTCTCGATTATATAAATCCTGTAGCAATACCACGTCCCAAGAAAAAAGAAGAACTTCGCATACTATTACTTGCTGACAGTTGTATAAATACTGCAGTAAGTTCCCAGATTAATAAATTAGGTTTGAACGTCGGTGTCTTTGACGATGGCAATACTGCTATAGACAAATTTGTAAAGAATCATCTTGGAGATTATGACATCATACTAGGGTCTTCAACGTATTCTAGTTTACTTACAGATCTAGCTATAGAGAGCACTGAGCAATGTAAAGACACGGGTCGAGAGCTAGTCATGTTGGCAACTTATGAAGAAGAGTTGAATCCGCTTATTGACGAAAACTTTAATTTTGGCGAATTAAATACTTTTATGAAACTTCAATATGTCTTTGCTGGTCTTTCTAAAGATGCTTCTTCCTTAGAGTGCCTTTCATTTAAAATGCCTGGTGATGACGAAAAAATGTCGACTGCTTTATTAGAAGTTGCCGTAGATGTTTATAGTAGACAGTTAGGATATTCTTTAAGTGATAATAGCTCTCAACATGTATTTGCCGAAAAATTAGAATCTTTCGAAGATGAAACAGAAAATCTAAAAATGATTGAAAGCTTTGACAACTTCATAAAGGCGATTAAATATCTAACTAGAGGCTCGCGAAAAAATGTTTTATATCAAAACGAATTATCAGTTAAAAAGACTGCTTTAGGCTTAAGGATAGAATACTCCAATCTATCTCGACCAGTCTGTGCATTGACTGTTTCACTAAAACCGAGCGAGCAAAGTATACGCGTTTTCTATCTGGAAATGTTCGGCAAGAAAAATCGTCTCGCCACTACACCTATAAGTCTTGGCTATTACACTTCTCTTTTTGATAGATGTAAAAGTGTTCCTCCTCGCCCAAATAGCGAGCAACAAAGAGTAATTGATGGCTTATTTAAAAAAGTCTTAGGAATCGAAGACAAAACAAGAGAAAAAAATAGAGAGAGCACTTTTAAAAAATTAGAGATGACCCCAAAATAAGGTCCAAGAAAAAAGAACTGATTAATTGACTTTTCAGTTCTTTTTATTATGCTGCTCTGTAAGGATCTGTCATTGTACCTGTTCCAATCATCGTATTTACGTACTCTGGGCTTAGGTTAATGACAGGGGCTATGTTATATAGTTGATTTACGCTTAAACTAGTTGGAATTCCCTTATTATTTAAAACAGAAACATATGCGTTTGCTTCATTAGAAAATGAACTAGGACTAAGAGTCCAAAATTCGCTTCCTTTAAATATATAGTATTTCGTATTGCCATCATCATTCGCTAACTGTATTCCGCGCCCACTTATGATTGTTTCATCTGTTGTTATTAAACCTACAGGATATAATAATGCCCCATTTCCTTTTATTTTATCACTTACGGTAAATGCATCGTTTTTTTGCAAACATTTTAAAATTGGTTTTGGATTTTTTTCGTAGCCAATACGACTACTTAATCCATAATTCGTGTTATTTTTTCCATAACCTAGTTGACTACTGTTTGGAATACTCCTATCATTGCAAAATATTTCATCACTTACAGCTCCCCTATAACCAGTATCTAAAATATTTTCTTTGTACCAGTTATCTAGTTGAGTTTTAATATTAGAATTAGTTTCATTTGTTTGAGCTTGTTCTTTACTTGTACTTGGTTCTCCATTTGCTCCACCATACATGTATCCAACATACTTAACATCATCAGAATTAGTATTCCATGCTATATTTGTCATTGCTATTCTATCAGCGCTTTCTTCTCCATTCACATGGGCGCTCGTTCCATCATAAATTATTCTAAGCGAACCATCTCCGTTGATTCTAATTATTCTCCAGTACATGTCTTGACCAAATTTATTTTTACCAAACTTTACATATTTATTATCTAATTATACTCTATAGTAATAAATTTTTACATA
>CAZLNI010000089.1:0-5137 GCA_964560995.1 uncultured Muribaculaceae bacterium | reverse complement strand
AGAATATTGTAGATACAGGTTATGGAGACGCAGTAAGTGATGAAATATTTTGCAATGATAGAAGTATACCAGGAAAGTCAGATATGGGATGGAGCTTTCAATATGATACGGAAAAAGGATATGGAAAAAATGCGACTTCTTATGGAGCATATGCTAGAATGAAAATAGATGCAAACAATTATAGCGGTGTAGAACCGAGGTTTATATGTTTACAAAAAAATGATGCATTTACTGTTAGTGATAAGACTAAAGGAAATGGAGCATTAAAATACCCAGTAGGGTTAATTACGGCTGATGAAATTGTGACAGCGGGGTCGGGTAAATATGGAACGAATAATTCAAAATATTATTTATACAAATGTTCAAAATATTCTAGTTAGTCTTTTTCTTCTTATATTTTTGGAGGTTACTATTCTATAATGATTACGATAAATACTACTGGTGGAATTAGTA
The DNA here is from genome assembly GCA_964560995.1 of uncultured Muribaculaceae bacterium. Classification (GTDB taxonomy): domain Bacteria; phylum Bacillota_I; class Bacilli_A; order RF39; family UBA660; genus RUG11867. The sequence goes on along the minus strand of CAZLNI010000089.1, from coordinate 4,684 downwards.
ATAAAAAAATTAACGAATCAGCTGCAACTGTTCCAGTCATAAACCTTAGTACCGAATATGTAAATACTATGGTTGGTATAGGAACTATGAGTGACCCTTATCGTGCAGCGTAATAAATTATATTTAAATCTTAACTATTATGAAACAGGAAATTCTTAATAGTTTTTTGTTGATAAAAAAGTTATAGGAATTTAACTTTAGAAAAGATGGAAAATTGACATTTTATAAAAAATATGTATAATATACAACATCTTAAAGGGGTTATATCGATTTAAAATGGTATTTTATGCTTTAAGAAAAACAATTTAGTATGTAAAGGGGAGAAGAATATGTTAGAAAGATATTATAGAATACTAGGATTAAATGAAAATGTTGAGATAGAAGTGGTACGTAGAAGATATAAAGAATTACTAACGGAATCTATTAGTAGAGGCAATACTAAAATGCAAAATTCTGTTACAGAAGCATACTTTTGCATCTTAGCTAGTAGAGGAGTAAAAGAGGTTCAAGAACCTAGTTTTGCAGTGCAAAGAGTACCAGTTAAGGCTAGGTTGACTTCGCCGCTGTCATTAAAAGGGGTAAAAAAAGCATTGGCAGGAGTCTTAGCAACAGTTATGTTATTTTCTCTTTCAGCTTGTGAAAAAGATAGCATTGAAATAGGAAATATTAGGGATGGTTATTACCTTGATGATGCTGCTGAAAAACTAGGTGAAATTACAAATACTAGTGATTATTATTTAGTAAAACTTGATGGAAAAATATATCTAACTAAAAAGCTTAATTATTCTAAATATTACGATGGTGTTACGCAACAAAGATATTATGATATATTAGGTTCGGGTAAAGAATGTGCATGTGTCGGTCTAAGTCTAGAATTAAATGGCTATTCTGAACGTAGGGGAATAATAGAAGACGACTCTTTAAAGGATTATGCTTTCTTTAATGGTGAATATGGCTTAAACAAAATATTGCCAGTAGGTTCTTATATTTGCCTTACCAATTTCGTATCTTCAGAAAAGCCTAGTAAAGGAGATATAGCATTCTGGAGCAGTAATTCGATAGAAGTTCATAAGCTTTTCGAAGAAATGGTCGTTGGAGATATAACGTATAAAGTCAAAGAAGCTGACTATGTAAATCCTTTAAAAAGCTTCAAGTGTACTTCAAAGGATGGGGAAGTTAGGACTTTAGTTGGATATCGCGCGAGTAACAGCGAAAAGGATATAGGTTATAATTATGTTTATAATATCTTCGATAGTGAAATTTACTATATAGGAATATCTATTAACGAAGCCTATGTTTTTGTAGAAGAAGCGAGTATCGAAGGTGGAAAGACGATAAGTGAATTAAGAAAAGAGTATGGAGTAGAATTTACGTATGGAGATGTACAAGAGACTACTAGCCCAGAAGAAACAAAAGAACCAGTAAATTCGAGTGAACCTATAGCAAGTGAAGAACCTGTGGTAAGTGATGAACCAGTTATTGATAGTGAACCTATCGGTGAGTTAGTTGAAAAAGATCCATTTTTCCTTAGCAATAAAGAAGAAAATGCTAAGAAAATCGAAAGTTATAAAGATGTGCTCGTCGTCGATGTATCATCTATAACTTATAGTCAATATAGTCGTACAGCACCTAATTTTGAAGAAAAGGGAATAAAATACCTATTCGTCTATCCTTCGAATACAGACGGTATATTCTATCCTATATTTGATAATGGAGACTATGTTGCACTAGCTTGCATTAGATCTGATTTTTCATATTTCTCATATATGGATAGTGAAATCGATGTTTATAGTGACATCTATAAAGATTGCAGCTCTAGTATATGTAGTTTTAACGATTTTTTAAAAAATCATGGCTTAGAACGATACATCAAAGAATTTTATACTTATGGCGATATAGGTCAAATCGAGAGAATCGTCAATTCTAGAGAACAATCTAAAGTAAAGGGAAGCGAAGTAATCGTTGCCGATTTAGGCGAGGATACGGAATATGCACGTTATGCGCTTTTCCGTAAAATAGACGACATGTATTATAATATCTCACAAACGGCATTTTTTACAGATAACTCTTTTGGAGAGGGCGGATTTTATAATCATTTTAATCCATATTATTATGAACTATGCTATCATATGACTCTAGAAGACTTCATGAATATTTGCTTCTCAAAAGGAAATATTACATATACTGAACTCATCAATTGGCAAGATGAATATACCGATACTGATTTAGCGATAATCGAGGACATTATAAACGGTCATGTAAACGTACAATTGGGTATGGATTTTGCTGAACAAATTGATGGTAAAAAGCTTATAATGGAAAAGAACGACTAAGAATCGTTCTTTTTATAGTCCCAAATACTTGGATTTATATTCTGTTACTAACTTCATTATCTTATAGTAGTTTTCTTCCGAGAAATTATCTTTGTATTTCGATAAATCGACATTCGGATTCGCGTAGATAGCTTCATAGTTTTTCTTGATAAAACGATACGTGAAGTCTACTTCAGATTCACTTAAATAGATACCATTTTTGTTAGTAAAGCGGATTACATCTTCTTTGGTCATACGCGAGACATAGTTTTTAATCAGTTGAAACATAATAATCACCTATATTATTATATGATTATTACTGGCAAAATTAACCATAATATAAATGGTGGATTATGAAGAAAAATAATAAGAATATATTCATCTATTTAATATTAATCCTTTTCGTGTTAATCGTAAGTTTGCGCATCATCTATTTAGGCGTGATTAAAAAAGACTTCTATAAAGAACAATATGCCTTAATAAACGACCAAATCATAAGGGGCGCGAGTGCGCCAAGAGGAAGGATACTCGACGTAAATGGGAAAGTTCTCGTCGACAATGTAGGGGTAAATACGCTCATCTATAACAGATTAGACAACAAAGAAGGGTTAGGCGAAGTAGAACTAGCTTTTAAGTTAGGAGAAATCATCAAATACGACGAGAGCAGATTTACGGATTATAAAATCAAAAAGTTCTACATAGAAGACCACGACGGGTGTGGAGATTTAATAACCGATGAAGAAAGAGAATTAGTTAAAAGGCGAAAACTAACTAGTAAAGATCTCGAAGCTTTGAAGTATGAACGCATTACAGAGGATATGTTAAGCGAACTCGATTACGAATATAAGAATGCGGCGACGATTTATGATGTCTTGAATACGGGGTATTACTACGACAATAAAGTTTTAAAAAGGAATCTTACCGACGAGGATGTCGCCCGAATTAAAGATTTAAATTTACCAGGGGTAAACATAATTTTAACTTGGGAGAGAATTTATCCTTATGGTGATACGCTCAAAACAATATTCGGAAAAATCAGTACGAACGGTGTTCCAAAAGAGTATAAAGAATACTATGAAAAACGAGGAATCAGCTTAGCTAGCACGGTGGGAACGAGCGCTTTGGAATTTCAATACGACGAATACTTAAGAGGGGAAGACGCCCAGTATAGCATTAAAACAGGAAATTTAGAGGTAGTTAAAGAAGAGAAGATGGGGGCGGATTTATACCTTTCTATCGACATAGATGTCCAATTGAAGGTCGAAGAAATCATGAAATATGAGATGAAACTTGCGAAGACGGTCAGAAATACGGGCAGTTATAACCATTCTTATGTTCTAGTAGGAAACCCAAACGATGGCAGCATCGTCGCAATGGCGGGACTCCTTTTGAATAAAGATCATTTCTCCGATATAACGATTAACGTCATTAATTCCAGTTATACAGTGGGCAGTGTAGTCAAAGGAGCTTCGATGTCCGTGGGATATCAACAAGGTCTCATCGAAATGGGAAAACCTGTTTGGGATTCATGTATTAAAGTCTATAGCATGCCAGAGAAGTGTAGCTGGACGAGGCTCGGATATATAGACGATTTAAGAGCGATGGCACAGTCTTCTAACTACTATCAGTTTTTAATAGCAACGAGGTTAACTAATCCTTTTTATACTTGGAATTCGAAACTGAATGCGACAAAGGAGCACTTCGATATATATAGAAACATGTTTGCAAGTTATGGTCTCGGGGTAAAGACGGGAATAGATTTGCCGAACGAACACATCGGAATAATCGGTGGAAAGATTGCGGACGATTTACTTTTAAACTTGTCTATCGGTCAGTATGATACGTATACTCCTATCGAAGTTTTGCAGTATATAAATACGATTGCGAACGACGGAGTGCGTCTAAGACCTAGTTTGATGGCAAAGATAGTTAAGGATGGTGAAACATTAAAGTCCCATGAAAAAGAGAAGTTAGGTGAAGTAAGCCTCGAAGAACCCCTCATGAAAAGGGTACAGGAGGGATTCCATGCGGTTATGACAAGTGGGCTCGGATACTATTATACTGATAGACGGGTAAGTTCCGCTGGCAAGACTGGTACCAGTGAGACGTTTGTCGACTCAGATAACGACGGCATCGTCGATAAAGGTACGATGAGCACGGCGTTCATAATGTATGCCCCTTATGATAATCCAGAATACTCTCTAGTCATCATGAGCCCCAATATCGCAGAAAATGACGGCAATGGTGGGTATGCTTACTCTATAAATTCACGAATAAATAATAAAATAGTCAAGTATTTGTTTGAAAAATCATAAATATTTGCTATAATACATATGACACGCAAGAAAAAGGAGGGACTTTTCATGGCAAAA
>CAZLNI010000088.1:2409-5143 GCA_964560995.1 uncultured Muribaculaceae bacterium | reverse complement strand
TTTACAATCGTTTATTGAATATTATCATGGATTTCATGATAGTTGTATCAGTAATGTTAATTATGATATAGATAAATCACAAATAGAACTCTTTATAAACGTTTTTTGGTCAAATAATCCAACTATAAAAGAAGATGGAACATATGAAACTAATAAAACGAAAATGAAAATGGTTTTTAATGATGTGGAACAATGCAATAATAAAGAGATTTTTTCATGGGATTACATAGATGATATTTATATAAAATACATCAATATTAAAAACAAAGAATACATATGCTTTGCCAATGAGGAAAAAGACCCTTTTATTTACATCGTGTGTGACAATATTGAATATGAAGAATTAAAAGACTAATATAATTTTTTAGGTGTCTTTGTTCTGCTTAAAATGTCAAATAGTTGTTAATTATATAACATAATAATCCATCCAATTTAATTACTATGTTTAACTAAATGGAAAAAGAAATCACGATAAGATTTACTTCTTAGCCCCCATATTAGAACAAGATTTTGCTGCATCCGCTGCATTAGGTAACTATGGCACCTTAGAAGAAAGAGTATATACTATTGCCAACGATAAGCTAGAATATCAAGTTTTGAACTCATATAAAATCACAGAAGTTTGCCAACAAGCACCATAGCTATCTAGATTATCCTATTTTTGCTAAGGGATCTTAGTCCTTAGTTTTTTTGTGAAGCGCAAAATGACGATTACTCATATACAAATTTCCAAAAACATTATATAATGGCATTGTCAAATGAAGTTTTAGATTTTAAATTCAACTTCGCGGCAAAAACACGTACTGATATGGTTAAGTTAAAAAGTAAGGAGAAGTAAAAATGGAAGTAAAAGACGGAAACCCAAATTTAAAAAATGTTGAAAAGGAGAAAATTTCAAATAAATCCATTAAAAACAAATTGCCCATCTTGATAATCGCGGCAATAATAATCGTATCGATTATTGCAATCGTTTCTTTAAGTCAAAAAAACAAAGCGACGATTACTACGAGAAGTACTCTGGAAAAGGTAATGGAAATAAGCGATTTATCTACTATCGAATACACTTACAATGCCATCGTGACCAAATATAAGGATGACACGATAGAAGATATAAAAGACAAAAAAGACAAATCGAATGTGGAATACTATGTTTCATATGAAGGAAAAGTGAATGCGGGCATAGATTTCAAAGACATATCTGTGAGCATTGTCGATAAAACGATATTGATAAAACTGCCAGAAGCAAAAATTAACAATACGGATGTAGTCTACGAATCGATGGAATACATCTATGTCGACAAACCACAGGAAAACACTAGTATTTCTCAAGAGGCATATAAGCTATGTCAAAACGATTTATCCATAAGAGCAGCCAACGAAAAAGATATGCTCGATAATGCCAAAGATAATGCCAAATCTGCTGTCGAAGCATTATTGAAACCTTGGATTGAATCCATAAGCGATACATATAAGGTAGAAATAGAGTAGGTGTGAATATGCAAAAGATAAAATATGTATTTATATGTTTAATATTGGCCATCTGCGTAACTGGTTGTGAATCAGCAAAAAAAGTGGATGAGAAACCTCAGATATCCAGAATAAGGGTAATATGTGATTTAGCGACATTGGAAACGTACTATCACAACGTCGCCAAGTGGACAAAGCCCGCTGGTTTATTTCAAAAAGAAAGAGTTTTGTGGATTGAATATACAGGAGTCGCCAAGATAGGGATAGACATGTCTCTCGTCGATATGAAGATAGAAGGAAATAGAGTAATCGTAACTATGCCACCAGCCAAACTTTTAAGTGCCACTGTAAGCGAAATAGACAAAGAGTCATTCTATTATTCCGAAGATAATAAGTTCTTCTTCAAAAACGAGATTACTGCTGAAGACGAAACATCTGCAGTAGAAGAAGCTCAAAAAAATATGAGAAGCGAAGTCGAAAATAACAATCAATTACTCGCAAACGCTCAAGAAAGAGCTAAGGACCTAATCGAAAAGTATATCAAAGAATTGGGTAACCTTTCAGGCATAGATTATAAAATAGAGTGGGTTTAAGACGAATAAAAAAAAATGAAATTTTTTAAAGGGACTATTCAATATTTAAGTGGTTAATTTTGAATTAGTCTTTTTTTTCGTAAATCTTTTATCTTCATGTTAAAGTAAAACATCAAAAATACTGTAGAAGCTTTTATTCAATAAATTAGTGGTTATAATGAAAAGGATTACAACTATTATTTTGATAGTTTTTTCTAACTAAACGATTTTTCCGATAGTTGTAAAATTGTTCACTCAACTGAACAATTTGTTTAATCTGTGTAAAATTGTTCAGTTACAAACTTAAGTAACGAATATAAAAAGGTAATAATAACTAACGATGAAATAGGTTATTCTACGAATACAATCACACATAAAAAACTTCAAGAAATCTTACTTATGGAGTCCCTAGAAAACATTTAAAATCTTATAGTTTTACTCCTTGAGTGAGCGCGCCTGCGCACTTTTTCCTTTACATTTATAGGCATTTATTATATAATGCATCTTAGAGTAGGTGAATATATAATGGACAAAAATAGAGAAGTACTTGAACATTGCCCACATTTCTATACTATTATAAATTTCGAATATTACAGTGATGATCTCATCTCCGAAAAGCTCATCGACATATATGAAAAGTTTATTTTCAGTGTCGACATATCTGACAGTGAAAACGTCGCTAGAGTAGAAAAACT
>CAZLNI010000088.1:0-2399 GCA_964560995.1 uncultured Muribaculaceae bacterium | reverse complement strand
ACTAGATTTAGTCTTATATAAATACATAAACGATTACTGTTTTAGAGAACAAGTAAAATCCGACATGATGACGATTAAAGTTCGTCGAGGAGAAAACATCTTAGATTCGATTGTCAGTGCCATATTAAGATTTTTCGACTCATACGAACTATTATCGACTAGAAAGATAAACATAACTAGGTGGATATAATATGGATGAAGATTTTAAAGATGTAACAACAAACAGTCACCACGTCGCTATCATCTTTTTTCTTGTCATAATTGCCATTTTAATCGGCGGTTATTTTCTCGTCTTTAAACCGAGACATTTTTCTCTTAAAACTATGGAAGTAGAATTAGGAGTTGACATACCAGAATCCGTAGAAGACTATCTAAATACATACGGTGGAGAATTAAAAGATTATACACTGAACATAAGCAAAGTCGATAAAGACACTATTGGCGAGTATACCTACACTGTATCTAACGGCAAAATAACTAAAAACGGCACTTTAAAGATAGTCGATACGACCGCGCCAAAATTTACTTTAAAAGAAATGGTCATAGAAGAAGGGAATGAGGAGTATTATCTTGGTGACTTCCTAAGTACATGTGACGACGCATCTAAACCATGCCTTGTCTCCCTTAAAAATTCAAAAGATGAATCCAAGTTTAAAGAACTCGGAACTCACGAAATCGATATTGAAGTTGCCGATGTCTATGGAAACAAAAAAGGAGCGAAGGCGACATTAAAAGTTGTCGAAAAGGGTAACTATGTCGATCCACGTTCACAAGATTTAGAATACGCTTCATCATCAAAAAAAGATGGCGAGTTTAAAGGAACGATTTATAAAAAGCTGGAATCTGCTATTAACCCTCAAAGCGATGCGGCTCGCGATGAGATGAGCACCATCAGTACGATAGACTTGAACACCTATGTCCAAGAGAACCATCCTGGCTATGCAATCGTCTCGACTGAAATAATCGAACTATATAACAAAGACAACTGGATTATAGGGTATTCAATTGAATTAGTAATCTCTAATGGTAAAGAGATAACTGTCTATGTCGATAAAGCTAAAGTAAAGTCCGATGACAGCACAGTAGAGTAGATTAATAACTTTACGGAAAAGATTTTACACAAAATTGACTATTACATTTGACAAATCCGTTCAATTAAGATAAAATCAATTTATAAGTTTAAGAAAGAGAGAGATGTTTTTTATGGACGCATTAATATTATTTGGAGCAGGTAGTGGAGATTTTTGTAAAAATACTCATGAGATCCTCGGCTTAGTCGGATGGGCGCTTACTATTTTTAAAATCGTCATCCCACTAATTATCATAGCATTAGGTCTAATAGATTTAGGAAAAGCTGCTGTATCTAGTAAACCAGAGGAAATTAAGAAGAGTGCTCAAAGTTTAGTTTATCGTTTAGCAGGAGGAATACTCATATTCTTCGTTCCAACTATCATCATGCTAGTCTTCGGGTTTGTTGGAAGATTCAATGATGCTCAAAGCAAGATAGATTGGAATATATGCTACCAATGTATAACGGCACCTTGGAATCCAGACTGTGCAAATGCTCAAAGCGAATACTAATTTGACAAACTAAATGTAAATAAGTATACTTTATAGTAGTATACTTTTTTTATGGAAAGGAATCGACGACTATGACAACAGCAAACACCTTATGCCGAGACCTTTCTCCTATCTTAAAAATGGTGGGAGACTTACTTAACATTTTTAAATTGATGATTCCTTTAATATTGATAACACTTTGTATAATAGATTTGGGCAAATCTGTAATATCAAAAAAACCTATAGATATTAAAAAAAATGTCAAAAGCGGAGTAAAGAAATTGTGTTATAGCGTACTCGTCTTTTTTGTCCCGACCATCTGCATGCTCGTCTTCGGGTTTGTCTCCGAATTTCGTGAAATAAAGACTAATTCTGGAATAGATTTCGATACCTGCTACGACTGCATGTTTAGACCATCTAGCAAAAACTGTAAAAATGCTGTCGAAATAGCCGAATTAAAAAAATGATTATAGTTGTCAACAAAAATACAAAATGATATAATCGAATTAGAAAAGGTGAAAAAATGAAAAATAAATTCTTATTAAAACTCTTTATGGCAGCCATAATCATAACACTGTGTATAACTGATGTCATGGCTTTTACAGACGATTCCGAAACAATTGTACAGGAAGGCCGAGGAATTAAAGTTTGTGAATATGTCGACCCATTAGATAATAACGAAATAAGAGGGCGTATTTATTATGTGTTTAAAAAAGAAGATAATACAAACAGTGGTGCATGGCAAGTAAAAGGACGTTATTTTGCTTCTTCAAATATGGAGCCAATCGAAATAACCGTGAGAGGCAATACTACTAACTATACTTACGGTTCTTTCCAAA
>CAZLNI010000087.1:0-5255 GCA_964560995.1 uncultured Muribaculaceae bacterium | reverse complement strand
ACTTTTCTATTGAGATGAACAACTCTAATAAATTAGAGAGAAATGCCGACTATGCTCATATACTATATGCCATAGGTAAAAAGTATAACTCCGTAGTGCAATTAAACATATGTAATTTCAAGATACGAGGAGTAGATAAGGCAGTAAGTATCAATGTGTGTAAGGGAGAAAGACGGCGAAGTAAGATAATATACATAGACGTATATTTACCGATACTAAAGGCGAGATATGAAGAAGGTCAAAATCTAACCGAAGGTGAGAGAACGATACTCGCGATGTTCACGCCGAGTGAAAGAGAAGCCAAAGAAATAGGGAAAGGTTGTGAAGAAATGAAAGAATTTATAGAAAAGTTAAAGATGTTAAAGAGAAGTAAGAGAATGATGAAAAGCTATTATAAAGATGACGACTTGATAGATTCCTTCATAGGTCAAGGCCGAGAAGAAGGCAAAGAAGAGACAGCCATCAATATGTTAAAAAAGGGACTCGATCCTAAGTTAGTCTCAGAATGCACTAAATTATCATCCGATAGGATAAAGAGCATTATGACAATGTTATAAAAATGTAACTTATCAATTTTTGCCTTAAGTTTTTTGTGAGCTTTTATCATTTGTAAAATAATTCTTTACAAATTATGAGGTTTTTGTTATGATGTTACTAGAATAAAAGGGTGTGATTTTACATGAAACAATTAGACTACGATTCAAGCAATTATAAATATAAGGAAGATATCAAAGTTTTCGTCAACACTTTTAACGAAATAGCAGATAAATATGTTAAAGGGTTAGAGAATAGCGATGCTGATTTAAAAAAAGTAACGGCTAATATTGCTAAGAAAAATACCGCTATTGAGAAGTTGGAAGCTAGTTTACTAGATTTAGGAAATAAGACGACAGAACTAGCGGCACTTAAAGATTTATCTAATGAAGAAATTAAGTCTTTAAATGCTAAAAAAAGTTTAATTTCTTATACCGATAGCGAAGTACAGAAGATGGAATTAGATGACATCAATTCGCAGATTACGGCTAAAAAGGGTAAGATTTCTAAAATAGATGCGAAAATCGATGCAACTAAGGCTAAGATTAAAACTAGCAACGAAGAGAAGAAGACTAATCAAAAAGAACTACAAGAGTTAGAGATAGCTAAGGTAGTTGAAGAAGAAGCTCTATTTAAGACACAGTCATTAATCGAATTGGTAAAAGAGTTAAAAGACGAAATGAATTCTCGTTCTTTGGAAATAGTCAATTCAACTTATAAATCTATCGAGGAAAAAGAAGCACCTGTTTTAGAGCCAGAAGTTCACAATATATTCGAAGAAATAACAGAACAAGAATTGAGCAATCCTGTAGAAGAAGAAATCGTACTTGAGGAAGTCGAAGAACCTATAAATGAGGCAGATGTCGACTTATCCGTATTAGATTACTCTAATGAGGATGCTCACGAAGAAGGACCTAGCGAGGATGTGGAAGATGTCGAAACAGACGAGTCTTCTAATGCTATAGAGGAAGAGCCTTATGAAATCGATTCTCTTTTAAAAGATAAATTCGAAAAAGAAGGTATCGACGTTAACAAGTTTAAAAACGATGTTAAAGAACGGATGTCTAATAATAAGCAATCCGTAATAAGTAACATGGAAATCCTAAAGAAACATGGTATACCTTTGGAATATACAGTCGATCAACCAGAAATTTACTATAACATCAGTTCGCAAGATTTAGATGATTTGTTGTCTATCATTACTACCGATGATGAAGGTAACGGCATGGGCTTTACTATCGATTTCACTTATAACATATTGAGCGAGCTTTCTAAAATAAATGTCGATAAGTTAATCGACGTGTATAATAACGAATTCATGAACGTCAACGCTAAAAGCGGAATAATCTATTTGTTGAAGTTAACTAATCACGATTTAGGAGATTTCGAGAAGAATAGAAAGACGAACATCGAGATACTACGTGGATTGGGTGCAAATACGGTAGATGAGATTATCGAACGTCATCCCGAATTCGTAAATATAGATAATCCTCTATTCGTGAATATCTTGAACGTTTTTGATAAAAGTGACCTCGTCGAAAAGTTGAATTCCGATGTCGACGTAGTGACGAAGATTATCGAATACTGGAAAAACAATTAAAGAATGTTGTAAACGTGGAGATACAGGCCGCGTTTTTAAGTGCTTTATTTTTTTTAAAATATATGTTATATTAGTGCTCCACGAAGGGGGAAAAGGTCGTGAGTATAGAAGAAGAGAACAATAAAAGACAGCAATTGAAAGAACAAATCGAATACAGTCTTAAAAGAGGTATGAATATAAAAATTGGAATTCCCGATTTAGATACATTCTTAGGATATATCCGTAGAGACATTTCATACGCGAATGCAAATTTATATAAAGAAGTCGCAGAAGTTTATATATCAAGATTTATAGATTTAGCTTGGAGGACAGCTTGCTATTGGGTTAATGATGTGAAAATAGCAGTAAGAGTCGATTTAGATGTTTTAGTGGCTTTAGAAGACGAAATGTACTCGGATGAAGCAAGAAAACCTTTAGAAAAGAACCTAAGTGAAATAGGCATAGCTAGAGAAGATTTAGTTTCTAGACTCGAGCTTTATGGTATGGCTAGAGGGACTGTCTTATGTAATTACGGTTTAGCGCAAGCTGACGAGATGATTGGTAGAATCTACGAGCACCCTTATGAAGGTTGTGAAGTTCAAATCGCAAGAATAGTAAAGGCAGCTCAAAGTTATGCAAGTAATATATTTAGATACATAAATCTTATCGGTTGGGAAGAATTATTTGGGCAGGAAGAATTAGGCCTTTTTACTAGATTAAGAGCTATAGATAAAAGCATAAAAGCACACCAACATAGATGTGAAAGCCTAAAGAAAATGTAAAAGATAAATGGAAGGAAAATGAGTTAAGTGAATATCTTAAGAAAAAAACATAATAGCTTAGTCTTTATTTCTCAAGTTGATGGGAAGATACAAAAGAAAAAAATTGCAATTCGCAGATTTTTTTGTGAGTGGGAAAGACGAATTGCCAAAAAAGATAAAATATTCGATTTCTGTTTTCTCGATGAAGGGATACTGCATATAAAATATGCTGTCGTATCAGAATTAGATGAATACGAAGAGTTCGACGGAACTTTTAAATTGGATGAAAGTATTCTAAACGATGAAATTATTATGCAAAAATTACATCAGTTGGTGCGTGACTTTGTTCCTATAGCTAAGGAAGCGAGAGAAACATACTTAGAAGCTCAACACGATGCTCAATTAAAGGAAAAGAGTTTTCAATTTATTTGGGATTATTTTTTAGATAGAAAATTACCTTATAAAGAAGACAGCGAAGATTATTGGGAAATGGTCGATTGGATTAAAAACAACAAAGCAAGAATCATATATAGCAGTTTGGGTATTACCGACATTTTAGAAAAGTTAACTTTTAGAGTCTTCGCCTACAGCGGTGGAGCTTTTGGAGTTGTTGGCCTCACTTCGACAGTTTTTAACCCTCAAATGTTTGTATTTTTAGGGCAAAGTTTGCCTTGTTTGATCTTTATGCTCTTTATGTTCATTTTGGCAGAAAAATTTAACTCAGTTTTTAAAGAAAACTATTATCTTTCATGCTTAGACCTTTTGAACGAATACGATTTGGAGTGCAGAGATAGGTTGAATCGCGAATTGGCGATGGATGCTATAGCGAAAGAGATACTTCTTCACGGTTTTATCGACATGGATTTATTCTATTTTGCGAATGGGTCTAGAGAACTTTTTACAATCGAAGAAAGATTACAAAGCTTAAAAAAGAGAAAGTGCGAAACTTTAAAAAATCGTTTCGATATAATGGGAGAATTGTTAGATATCGAAAGCATACTATATTCAAACAACGAGAAAGAAGTTTTAAAGGGTGAGCTTTTTGATTTTTGTCGAGGTGATATATTAAAAGAGAGATTGCAATTCTTAGGGTTCGATAACGAAAGTGTCGAAAGAGTATCTTTTTTTAGAGATTTAAAGATGACAATTAGCAAGCTACAAAGTTGTCCTTTTAATGGCGTAGAAAGCGAGATAATAAACTTAGTCAAGATAGGAGTCGAGTACGCTAAAAACTTAGTAAGATATGAAAATGTCGCAGACTTTATTATATCCCAAGAATATAGTGATCTTTTGACTAGGAAGATGCATGCTTATATGAGTGCGGTTAAAAAGCAAGAGGACGCTTATAGACTTACTGAGCTTATAAAAATAAGGAAAAGAATCGTAGAGGCTATCGGCCTTAGTGATGAAAGAGAGTTAACTACGGGAAGGAGTATCCAGTTAGAGCCGGTGAAAGATGCTATAAAGTAAAGCATCTTTTTAAGTTGCTTTTTTATAGGGGCTCGTTTATAATTAAGGAGTATGAAAAGGAAGTGATTCTTTATGGGAAGAACGTTTAGTGAACAAGAGTTGGTGAGAAGAGGGAAACTCGATAAAATAAGAGAACTCGGAATCGATCCATTTGGACATAAATATGACGTGACTGATTATTCTTTAGATATCAAAGATAGATTCGGTGGATATACACATGAAGAGTTAGAAGAAAAAAGTTTTGAAGTTAACGTGGCAGGGCGCATAATGTTTATTCGTAAAATGGGTAAGGCAAGTTTCTTCTCTGTAAAAGATAAATATGGCAATATCCAAGTATACATTTCGATAAACGACGTAGGCGAAGATGTCTATAGCCTGTTTAAAACTGCCGACATAGGCGACATAGTCGGAGTTAAAGGTAAAGTCATGAAGACACAGACGGGCGAGATTACGATTAAGTGCCTAGAGTATACACATCTCGTCAAAGCATTAAAACCACTTCCCGAAAAATATCACGGACTTTCCGACGTGGAAGAAAGATTTAGAAGAAGATACGTCGACTTAATAATGAATGACGATGCGAGAAAGGTCGCATTTGCAAGACCGAAAATTATCCGTTCTATCCAACACTATTTGGACGATTTGGGTTATGTCGAAGTGGAAACTCCTATACTGGGAACGATTTTAGGAGGAGCTGCAGCAAGACCGTTTATTACACATCACAATGCTCAAGATATCGATATGTATTTGAGAATCGCGACGGAGCTCAATTTGAAACGCCTACTCGTTGGGGGTATGGATGCCGTATATGAAATAGGCAGAATATTTAGAAACGAAGGAATGGATAGAAAACATAATCCAGAGTTTACCACTATCGAACTTTATAAAGCTTTCTCTGACTTAGAGGGCAT
>CAZLNI010000086.1:0-5413 GCA_964560995.1 uncultured Muribaculaceae bacterium | reverse complement strand
AATGTCCAGAGAAAAACGACGCCTTCACAAAAGAAGATATAGAAAAAGGAAACGGTATGTTAGAGTATCCAGTAGGAATGATAACAGCCGACGAAATAGTAGCAGTTGGCTCAGGGAAGTATGTTACAGTAAACCAAAACTATTATTTATACAAAGGATCATCGTATTGGTCGCTCTCGCCTAACCGATATAGTAGCTATGCTACTATGTTCGGTGTATATGAAAATGGTTCTTTGAGGAGCAATTATGTGCAGATTATAAATAGTGTAGCCCCAGTTATAAATTTAAGTGCTGAGTACGTAAACACGATGATTGGATCGGGTACTGCTACTGATCCTTATCGCACTGCATAAATAATTTTCCAAACAAATATCCGTCCAATTCATGGGCGGATATTTATTTACTCAACTGTCACAGATTTAGCTAAATTCCTAGGTTTATCTATCGCGCAATCTCTTAGCTTAGCAACTTCATAAGCAATCAGCTGCAAAGGTATTGTACTCAAAATAGAACTTAAACCATACACCTCTTTTGGTATTACGACTTTTTTATCATAGAAGTCTCCGATAGCATTACACTCCTCACTTATTATGAGAACGACGTAAGCCCCACGCGCTTTTACTTCCTTAATATTGCTAATCGTCTTATCTGCAATACTTGGCTCCGTTATAACAGCTATAACTGGAGTTCCTTCTTCCACTAAAGAAATAGTACCATGCTTCAATTCTCCTGCGGCATACGCATCACTATGGATATATGAAATCTCTTTTAATTTTAAAGAGCCTTCCATACAAAGCGCGTAATCGATTAATCTTCCAATGAAAAATATATCTTCATGTTTATATATAGAATCGGCAATGTCTTTATAAACGTTTCTATCGTTAATTATTCTTTCTACAATTACTGGCAATTTACTCAACTGTTTGTAATCCGAGCTTCGTAATTCGTTTTTAACCGCTATTAAAAATAGTATAAAAACTTGAGCTAAATAAGCTTTAGTCGTCGCCACTGCGACTTCTCTCCCCGCTAAAGTATAGATAACTTCATCTACGGTTCTAGCAATAGAACTCTCAAGTACGTTGACGATTCCTATGGTATGGGTACCAAGTGATTTAGCAATCTCGACCGCTGCTAAAGTATCGGCAGTCTCTCCAGATTGAGAGATTGCGATGATTACATCTTGAGAACTTAAAAATAATTGCTTATACTTAAATTCGCTTGCCAATTCGACCGAAACAGGAATATTTATATATTTTTCTATTAAATATTTTCCGATTAACCCTGCATGCATTGCGCTTCCACAAGCAACTATGGTGACGCTTTTGTATTCTTTCAAATCTGGGAGTTTACTTTTCTTATTCTCCACATAAGTCGATAAAAGATTCTTAATGACTGTCGGTTCGTCGTAAATCTCTTTAAGCATAAAATGCTCAAATTCTCCTTTATCCATTTCATCGGCCGCCCCGCTAAAAGTCTTGATTTCTTCCTTCTTTACTTCGCCATCACGATCATAAATGGTGATCTCTGCTTCAGTAACTATAGAATACTCTCCA
Organism: uncultured Muribaculaceae bacterium; assembly: GCA_964560995.1. GTDB lineage: Bacteria > Bacillota_I > Bacilli_A > RF39 > UBA660 > RUG11867. The sequence continues at coordinate 3,860 of CAZLNI010000086.1, read as the reverse complement.
TTCTCTAAAGAGATGTATTTATTAGTTCTGTTGAGTAGAGCATGTATGTCGCTTGCCACAAAATTACAATTCTCACCAATACCTATTATTAATGGACTTAAGTTCTTAATCACATATAATCTGTCGTATAATCCCTCAACTATGAAAGCTAGGGCGTAAGACCCACGTACCATTTTTTTAAACTCGACGATTGCAGTCAAAACATCTTCATATTTATAATATAAATAATCCAATAGAGCAGCTGCTACTTCACTATCTGTATCGGATACAAAAGTTACACCTTCAGTAGATAAATCATTTTTTAAGTCGGCGTAGTTTTCAATAATGCCATTGTGAACTAAAGTAATCTTACCAGATTTATGCGGATGAGAGTTCACTTCACTAGGTGTCCCGTGTGTTGCCCATCTCGTATGGCCCAACCCCATTAATCCTTCTTCTTCGTTTTCTAACTTTTTCTGAAGATTGACGATTTGACCTATTGCCTTTGTAATATCTAAAGATGTTCCATTAAAAATGGCAACTCCGGCTGAATCATATCCTCTATATTCTAAACACTTTAGGCCTTCGATAAGTACCTTTTTTGCACACTTCTCCTTACCGATATAGCCAATTATACCACACAAAAAAATTCCTCCTTTTGGTATTTATCTTTTGCTGCGTGATATATACTTTGTTATAATTTTAATTTTATTTTTTATATATAACTAACGGTTCGCACATTTACCGGAATAGCATCCGCCGAATCTTTCGATAACTATTCACCTCGTCACCAATTTTGGCCTGGCGCTAATCGAAGGAATCTTCCTTTCTTTCCACTTCGATTTTACTATTAAAAGTATATTACAAAAATTTAAAAAAATCAATTTAACTAAAAATCATTTACGTTTTTACTTTTAAAAAGTTAATTATCAATACCTCATTTTTTAAAAAGAAAATATGCATGATTATGAATTAATTTATAAATTATAAATTGGCGTTTATACTATTAAAATAATATAAAAAATGATAAAATAATGTATAGAAAAGGAGCGACTTTATTATGATAAAACCAGAACCATTAAAAAGAGGAGATAAAATAGCAATAGTTAGTTTATCAAGAGGGTTATTAGGAATGCCATTTTGTAAACACGAATTGGAAATAGGTCTAAAAAGGTTAAAAGAATTTGGATTAGAACCTGTTATAATGCCTAATGCTCTAAAGGATTTGAAATACTTAGAAGATCACCCTAAAGAAAGAGCGGCAGATTTAAAACAAGCATTTATGGATTCATCAATCAAAGCTATCATAACGGCGATTGGTGGTGATGACACTTATAAATTGATTCCTTATCTAATGGAAGATGAAGAATTCAAGGAAGCAGTGAAAAATCATCCTAAAATATTTACTGGATTTTCCGATACTACCAACAATCACTTAATGCTAAATAAATTGGGGTTGTCAACATTTTATGGGCCATGTCTATTAGTCGATTTAGCAGAATTAGATAATGAAATGCTGCCTTATACACAAGAATATTTTGAGAAATTTTTTAAGGATGAAGATAGTTTTCAAATAACATCAAGTCCAATATGGTATAGTGAACGTGAAAGTTATGATGTAAGCGAATTAGGAAAGCCAAGAATAGCCCACAAAGAAACTCATGGGTTTGAAACATTAAATGGTACTGGTATAGTTACAGGAAAATTATATGGTGGCTGTATAGAAAGTTTATATGATGCTTTAACTGGAGATAGATATGGAAATGAGCATCTTGTTTATGAAAAATATCAAATACTTCCAACTAATGAAGAATGGCAAGAAAAAATATTATTTTTAGAAACTTCACAAGAACGTCCTACTCCAGAAATGTTAGAAACTATTTTAACGGAATTAAAAAATAGAGGTATTTTGAATTTAGTTAAGGGTATAATTGTAGGGAAACCCATTGATGAAGTATATTATGATGAATATAAAGAAATCTATAAAAGAATATTTGCAGATTTGACAACCCCTGTTATGTATAATATTAACTTTGGCCATTCTGTACCTAGATGTATATTACCTTATAATGCCGAAACTACCATTGACTATGACAATAAAAAAATAATAGTTAACGAGCCTATTTTTAATCGTTCGATTCAAAAGAAAATATAAAGACTTCTAGAAACTACGAAACATATGTTTTTATTATAAAACCGCATAAAATAAGGATTTTTTGCTATATGAAGTCGATTTCACATTGTTTTTTACCTCATGTGTGTTATAATCTAAATATAGGAGGGAAAAGTTATGAAAAAGATTTTTGAAAAATATGATTTGCTTAAGATTTCTGGCATACTTGTTTTATTGACAGTGTTGTTAACTTGGATTATCCCATCAGGATATTTTAGAGGAAGCGAATTTGTTGCAGAAGAAATAACGAGAGTTGGCATACAAGATTTCTTTAACTATGGTGTTCTTGGACTTACATACTTTTCTGTACTAGTAGGGCTTTTACTAGTAACAGGTGGTTTTTATCAAGTATTATCTAAGAGAGCGGGTTATCAAAAACTCGTAAAAGCCATAAGTGAAAAACTTAAAAATGCAGTTATTCCGTTTGTACTATTTGTCTCATTATTTTTTGCTATCTTAGGTAGCTTAGTAAACGAATATTTTCCACTTTTGGTGCTTATTCCGTTTATCATTACTATTCTGAATAGGATGAAAGTTGACAAAATAACTTCATTTGTCGCGACTTTCGGCGGTTTGTTAGTCGGAACGCTCGGTAGTACATACAGCACTAAAGTAGCAGGTATGATTACAAGTACACTTGGAGTCGAAATTGCTGACGTCTTAACGACACAGACTATCATCTTCGTTATAGGCTTCGTTCTATTGAGCGTATTTACTATTTGGAGAATAGTAAAAGGCAAAAAAGAAAAGAGATTCGAAGAATACGATAAATTTAACTTAGATGAAATCGTAACGACTAAAGACGCCAAAAATAAGAAAGTTCACGTTTGGCCATATGCACTCACGATGATACTCTTATTTGTGACTGTCGCTTTAGCTTATCTGCCATGGGAATCCGTTTGGGAGATTACTTTCTTTAAGGATATCACGACATGGGTTAATGAATTCTCGATTGCGGGAGTACCAATCTTCTCATACATATTCGGTACATTCACACCGTTCGATAAATGGGATATTTACTCTGTACAAGTCGTCATGCTTGTCGTTATACTGTTGATTAACTTATTTGGCAAAATGCCTTTAAATGAAATCTTAAAAAGTTTCGGAGAAGGTTTTGCCAAAATGGGTTATGTAATAGTAGCTATGCTGATGGCTTACTTAGTTGTCGAATTCGCCGTTATGTATCCGGTATTACCTACAATAGTAAATGGCTTAACTGGTTTAGCAGAAGGATTCAATGCATTCCTTACTTCGCTTAGTGCCTTTATTGCATCTATATTTAGTTGTGAAATGCGCTACCCAATGGAAATGCTAGGCAGTTATTTTGCCGGAGCTTATGCACAATTTTTACCAGAAATCACGATCATATTCCAGACGATGTTTGGTTTAGCAAGTTTCTTCGTACCATCTAGTATTATCTTGATGATAGGTCTAGCATACTTAAATATTCCTTACAAAGACTGGTTAAAGTTTATCTGGAAATTCTTATTGGCGATGCTCATCGTAGTAGCGGTCATCATTGTAATCATCGTCTAAAACTTGTCAAAACGACAAGTTTTTATATTTCAGTTTAATCAAATAAGGACTTTGACTGAACTGTAGCTTTTTTGTAAATCACCAAAACATAAATAAATAAAAGATAGCAATACCGTATTAAATGTGATAATATATAGATGAAGATAAGAAAGACTTACTAAAAATAAGAGGA
>CAZLNI010000085.1:0-5441 GCA_964560995.1 uncultured Muribaculaceae bacterium | reverse complement strand
ACGTTTAAACATAATAAATACACCCATATAAATTATAAAATATATGAGCTGAGAGTTATTTACATTTTAAATATCAATTTTGTTAAAACTATTCTAATGGTAAAAGTATCATGCATCCGTCATCTTTATAAAGCTCTATTTTTATATTATCTAAGACGTCGTATTCTGTCGATGGACACCAGCGTTTATCGATTAATTTTTCGAAGTCGATTATGTCTTTTTGCTCCTTAGAATAAAGCTTAAACGAAACGTAAGATCCTTTTAAAATTGTGTATTTTTCGAGGTTGGGTATCTTTTCGGTAGAACCTAAATAATAGTGATAACAATTATTTGTCTTTAAAAAGATTCCGTACATGCCAACCTCATTAAATCTTTCGTAATGGCCGTTCTCTTTGATTTTTCTATAAAGTCTTCTGATTTCATAGAGGTAATCGGAATAATTACTTGCTGTAATATAATAGCAGTATAATGTACGTTCATCTAGCTTTTTAATTTCGTAATCAAATTTATACTCCTGATTGTTCGGCTCAAAATATAAAATTGGAATTATCTGGTAACTTTTTGTGCCTTTTCGACATTCTCTAGGTGTCATGTTAAATAACTGTTTAAAAGCACGATTAAAAGAGGTGGCAGAGTTATATTGGTATTTGACAGCAATGTCGATTATTTTTTGATTGGTGTTTTTAATATCTTCGAAAGCTTTGCTAAGTCTTCTTTTCTTTATATATTCTGTAATCGTCATATTCGTCAAAAACATGAATATCCGTTCGAGGATAAAAATATTAGTATTAGTAATTTTACTTAATTGTTTGAAGTCTATTTCAGAACTGAGGTTCATTTCGATATAATCTATCATCTTATTTAAACTTTCAAAATTCATTAAAATCACCACATAAATTTATTCTATCATAATAAATAATTTAAAAAAAGAAAAAGCTTAAAGCGAAATTGGGTGATATTGTTCTTGAGGTGAGATATGAGCATCTACAATAAAGTTAATTATTGATTCTCTATTTAACCCGCGAATAACTGCGTTTATGCATCTTGCACGCTCATCCATGTTCGCATATTCATCTTTCTTAGTGAAAGTATTATCTGGCATGAAGCCTAAACGGGCAAGACTTTCGTGTTTATTTTGAATTATGTCATCAAAAGAGATAGATGTCTGTGCAGAATACTCTTTTATCATTTTTAGGGTAATGCTATCGAAGAAAAAAATGTGTTCTATAGCTTCCTGTTTGGCATTAAGTACAGAAGATGAGTGATAGTAAATGCCCGCTTCAGTTGAGTCATCGTCGATGATGAGAACGGACTTCGAGCAGAAAGAACTTAGGGAAAGATTAATATGCAGGGAAGTTTGGGGATAATCGCGCACTTTTCCATATATGCTTATTCCTTCTATTTTATCGATGAATATTTCTAAAATTTGAAATTCGCTTTCGGGTATTGTTGCTTTAAAAGAAACGGCTGGGGCATCTTTATGGGATTTAAGCGAGTTAGGAGTGACAACAAAACCAGTTAGAACTTTCATACAGTTTTCAATTTGGTATAAAGGCAGAGCCAAATGGTCGATTAAAAAGTTGGTTAAATATATTGTAGAGTTAAAATTCACGTGCGGTCCTCCCCTTTTTGCTGTTTGCTATTTTATATATTTTATCTATCATTGTCAAGATTAAGAGCTAATATTTTATTATTTGAGACAAGAAAAAAAATCTCTACGGGGAGAGACTTTATACCACTTTTTTCTTTCTACTTTTGAGGAAGCTCCAAAGTACTCCTACTGCACTTAGAAGGACGAAGAAATAGAAACTTATTCCTCTAGAAATGATCATGGCACTTCCTAGAAGAACTTTAGGGAAGAACATTTTAAACATAATCATAAAAGTACCTTCACTAATGCCAACTGAACCAGGAAGAGGAAGAGAAGCGACTGCGACATATAATACTGCTTCCATTAAAATTATTTTGAAAGCGTTATAACCAGATAAGCCGAAAGCTAAATAGACGAAGTATGGTATGGCGTGATAGGCTGTTAATTGAATTATGTTCGTTATAATGGCACGGAAGAGAATAGCTTTATTTTCCTTTAAATATATAGAACAACGGTGATATTCGTCGATTTGAGAAAGGAACGATTCTTTAAACGATTCGACTTTTGGGTAGTGGAAAAATCTTAAAATCTTAGTTATGAATTCGACGATTTTTATAGCGATTGTTTTTGAGAATATCATGACGATTAGTGCTGAGAGAATTATTAGGTTGATTGCTAATCCTAAAAACACTAGGAACTTGATATTTCCAAACTGGAAGACGATAGTCTTAAAATTTAAGATAAAACCGACGATGGCAAGGAATCCTGTCGCGAACTGATAACCCATCAACTCTACTAGAAGCGCTAGGGTCGAATGCGCGATAGGGATGCCATCCTTATTCATAAAGTAGATTTGGGCTGGCTGACCTCCAGTCGAAGATGGTGTAATAGAACTAAAGAAGAATCCCACGAGAGAATAACGATAGGACTGAAGATAAGATAGTTTATGACCTAGGTTTTTCAATATCAACTTGATATTGGCTGCTTCAGCGCCTAAGTAGACGAACATGCACAATACTCCAAGAAGTATAAAAGTAAAATCTGCTCCTTTCAAATTAGTTAAAAAGTTACCGAAGTCGTTATTTTTGAAGACGATATAGAAGGTTACTCCTACTAAAATTAGAAAAATTGAATATTTTAATATATTGTTTATCGTACTTTTCTTCATTTTTGTACCTTTTATGTTGTTCCTTTCTGATAATGCGATATGTGATGTACTGCGATTGCTACTTTAAAAATACTTTATTAGTATACATCTTTATTATATCGCCACTTATGTACCATATGCAACGTTTTTTATATTGTATTTCACATAATACGTCTACTATTTTATAACTTCTACTCGGGTGCGGTCTACCAATCAGAAGTTGAAATTTGTAGCTTATCAGTTGCTTTTATACATCGATTCATTTTACCACGTGCAATGTGACAAGTAAGTGACTTTTTAGCCAATATAAAATGCCAACGTTTTTTATTTGATTTTGGCATTAAATATAAGCGTCAAATATGCGCATATTTTGTCGTTTTCTTGACACGGTTTGAAAGGCAAATAATGTAAAGATTAAAACTCTTTCTTTTCATAAATCTTCTTAGATATGATATAAGACCCTGTAAACAATAGACCCGCTACCAACGAGACTAGAACTGTTGCGTACGTTTCCAGAAAAGTGATTGTGCTTTCGGGAATTTTGACTATAGAGCCGAGTAACATCATCAAAGCTGAGAAGCCGAAAGACGCAATCATTATACCAATTCGACCTTTTTCAAGTCCAAACTTGATAATAAGTGGAAATATGAAAGATATTACTGTTAGTCCAGAGGCAATACCGATTAAAGAGTAATTTAGGCTATTGGAAATATCTAATTTTCCTCTTATTGTGCCAAATATTATAGATAATAAAAGCGTAACGATGAATGATGAAGCAATCATAAGTAAACCGACAGCATACTTAGCTTTGATGATATTCTTGCGCGATTCGGGCAACGTTAAAGCGTAGGCGTCCCATTTATTATATTCGTCATAGCTAAATGTCGAAATACAGAGCATACTCATCATAAATGGCACTAAAAACGATTCTAGCACATCCGCCTCGATGCTACAGATGAGATAGATAATTAAGAGCATAATGAACATTTTGGAATTGTTCTTAAGCAGCAATAAATCTTTTTTAATTAATCCTTTCATAACCTTTCCCCCTTAATCATGAGTAACATGAGGTCTTCTAATGTGATTTTATCTATACAAATGTTTTTGTATTTCTTTTTTGCTTTTTCTTTATCAGAAATGAGTATGTCATAGTTATAGCGGTTTTTCTTATAGGCAATTATATCTTCTTTAGAAATCTTGTCAAAGTTTTCTTGTTCGCATTTTAAAAGTCCATATTTATCGATTATCTCATCCTTTTCTTTATCGAGAAGAATTTTACCTTTGTCTAGGAAGACGATGCGATCAGCGATGTGTTCGAGATCGCTCGTTATATGTGTAGATAATAGTATTGTGTGTTCTTCGTCTTGGATAAAATCTAAGAAGATATCTAGGACTTCGCTTCTTACGACGGGGTCTAAACCCGTAGTAGGCTCATCTAAGATGAGAAGTTTTGGGTGGTGTGATAAAGCAGACGCGATTTCGACTTTTTTGCGCATTCCTTTTGATAACTTTTTTAACGGTTTATTTTTGGGAATATCGAAGTTTTTTAAATAGGAAAAATATAGGCTTTCATCCCAATTATGGTAGATGTCTTTCATGATGCTGTCGATATCGTTTGGTGTCAGAATTTCTGGAAAGAACATGTTGTCGAGTACTACGCCTATCTCCTTCGAAGTGGCATCCTTATTAGCTAAAATGGAAATGGAACCAGAGGTTGGGGTGACTATACCCAAAATTGTCTTTATCAAAGTTGTCTTCCCTGCTCCATTTTCTCCTATCAAACCGATAATCTCGCCTTTAGGGATTTGCAAAGATAATTCTCCTAAAGTAAATGTATCGTACTTTTTTACTAAGTCTGTGATTTCAATAATATTCTTCATCATCTTTCCTCCGTGTAGTATAAATCTATCAGTTCATTAATTGCGTCTTTTTCGATATCGAATCTTTTAGCGAGCTCGACAGCTAACTCTAGGTGGCTTTCTATGTCCTTTTGAGCTTGTTCTCTTACGAGGCTCGAATTCTTTGGCGCGACGAACGTTCCTTTTCCTTGAATCGAAACTATATAGCCATCTCTTTCTAGTTCGTCGTAAGCTTTTTTGACTGTTAGTACGCTTACGCGAATATCTTTAGCTAGAGTTCTTATCGATGGCAAAGCTTCGTTTTCTTTAAGTGTGCCCTCTATTATTTGGGTTATAAGTGAGGATTTTATCTGTTCATAAATGGGAATTGGGCTGCTATTACTTATAATCAGTTGCATAAGATGTTCTCCCTTCGACATATACAGTATATAACAGTACACAACAGTTTGTCAAGAAAAAAATAATGATAAAGTGCCATTATTAGTTTTTACATAGTCTAATCGACGTTTACACCTTTTTGGAAAACGTGAATATCGAGGAAATAATAGAAAATGATGACTAACGTATAAAATGTAAGGGCTAAAGTAAGCAACGTTTTAATTACCTGTATATTAGGAACTGTATTCGTCAAAAAGACGTACATGATATCTTTGGCGAAGAAACCTGCCACAAAGATACCTCCAAGCAGGACGAGAGATATTCCCATGAAGAATAGAAAACCTATTACGATCGATTTGACCATTTTAGCTTCATTGCTTCTGTGGCTAATCAAAATTCCAGTAAAACCTGCTAAGACGATAGCCATCATCTCCAAAAAGAAAATGGCGAAGATGACTAGGAAGAT
>CAZLNI010000084.1:0-5505 GCA_964560995.1 uncultured Muribaculaceae bacterium | reverse complement strand
TAAAAAATAGGCGATTAAACATAAAGGCAAAAACAAAAAAAGAAAACTCAAACTACTAAATAACATATTATTTACCCACTCCTAAGTTAAAAGTTTTTAATATATAAAAATCGATATTTCCAATTAACAGCAAATTCTTAATATTATTCTTCACTATAAATTCTTTTACATCAAAGCCACTATCTTTATAATTTCTTAAGTCGACATTAAACGTTTTATTAAAATGCGCTGCCAGTAATTCATTAATAGCATTATCATAAGACTCTCCAATAATTAATAAGTTTTCTTTATTAGAATTGTGATAATCAAATTCAAGTAACGCCGCATCACCGCCATAAAAGTCTCCATAGGTGGTTTTATTTGGCCGACTTTTCAGTATATTTTTATAATTGCCATAACCCTCAACTTTTTGTCCATTAATATAGACATCGTGCTCCTTTAGTTCAAATAAATACGCGCACATATATTCATCAAATAAGTTGGCTGCACCGAGATTAGCTGCTTTGCTCCCGTCAATCTTACTTTCAGTACAGATTTCATCTATATATTTTAGCGGTTCATCATTAGTCATCAGCTGCACTAATTCTTTATAAGCTCTATATGATCCCCTATAATTCCAATGATGATCGGTTTTATAAAAGTAATTAGAAAAATCCTCAAAATTATTTATTTCAAATTTTGATGTAATAATGTCGTCATTTAATTTCGCAGAAATATATTCATAGACCCCTAATTTATCATTTGTAACAAAATCTATATCAGTGTCCTTTTCAATATAATATAAATACTTTTTAATCCCATCAGAATCTTTTAAATATTCATTAATATTTAATATTTTATTGTCAATGCTATTTTTAATATCGGAAAAACAGTAAGGTGTATAAACCAGATAATCATTAAATAAATCGATGCCTGTTGATAATTTATAATAAGCATTTTTATCAAGTGTTTTATAAAAGCCACTTTGTGTTAAAAACGTTAGATTTTTTTCAAATAACTTCATTTTTCCAGATAATGGTATTTGATCGGATAGTGCTTTTTCAAAAGATTCTTGATAAGATTTATCTAAAAAACTTTCTAATTTAAAATCTGGAATCTTATTAGCAGATCTATTCTCTATATAAACGATATCAATTGGTTTTATAAATGGTTTTATAAAACCTCCTAACATAATAATTATTAAGATTATCAAAAAAATTATATCTTCCCTATGTTTCATAACCTTCTCCTCGCCTTTTTATCTAGTATAATATAATAGTGTTTATTTTTAAAGAACTATTAAGCACCGCTTTTTAAAAACTATAATTTATAATCCACTAAATCAAGTATCTCCCTCGGCACCTCTGCTTCTAACCGCAACTCTTTTCTCGTTCTAGAGTCCATTATATATAACTTAGATGCATGTAATGCAAGCCTATTAATAGGATTTTTCTTAGCCCCATATTTTTTATCTCCTGTAACAGGATGCCCCTCTTCACTCATGTGCACGCGAATCTGGTTACGGCGTCCAGTGTCGATGTTCACTTCTAAAAGAGAATACGAGTTTGCGTATTTTTTAAGTTCATAATTTGTCTTGGCATACCAACCGTTTTCTTTATCTTTTGTCGAGTGCACTATCTGAAAATGGTTCATCGTCAAATAAGATTCGATCGTCCCCTTCTTCGGCATCTTTCCTTCCACCACGGCGATATATTCGCGCTTTAAAACTAGACTGTTCCAATTCTTTTGTAGAATTGTCTTTATCTTTTCATTTTTAGCGAAGAGCAAAACACCGAAGTGCCTTGATCTAAGCGATGTACGACGAACAGTTTGGCCCCTCTTTTATCTTTCTTGATATATTCCGATACCATCCTAAATGCGGTAGCTTCTTTCTCTTTAGAATTAGAAATTGAAAGCAACCCTGCTGGTTTATTTATTGCGATTAAATCGTCATCTTCATATAAAATATCTAAATCGTATTCATCTATAACTTTTCTCGTAAAATAGACTTTTAAAACGTCGTCCTTCTTCAAAATAGTGTTATAGTTTGTCAAAATCTTTCCATTGACTTCGACCATCTTATATTTAAAATAGCTTTTAATTTTTTTTAAAGATAAATCCTTAAGTTCATCCTTCAAAATGTTTACTGCTTTATCTTCTTTTTTAATTGTTTTATTCTTTTACTTATTAATTCTCGTATAATTAAAACTAAGAATTTAATTCTTTCTTTTAAATTATAACATCAAAGAAAAAAAAGAACAAATCTTTACAATTTGTCTATAAAATCTTTAATTCGCTTAGCTAATTCTGCTTTATAATGTCTTGATACTAAATTCGTCTGCATGCCATTGTTAAAAAAGATCGTATTGCTCTTCTTGTCATACGAAGATATATGATATAGATTTATAATACAACTTCGATGAACTTTCAAAAATCTCGGGTCACCCGCCAACTCCGCTTCGATGCCTTTTAAAGAAACGTAATTTAGATACTTTTTATCTTTAGTAAAAATCGTCACCGAATCTTCGTTTAAATTCTTTGTTACAAAATAGATGTCGTCATAAACTATTCTATATACTTCATCAAAAGCCGTAAAAGCATAAGCTTCATATCTAGTAATAATCCTATACGCCTCTTTTATGCTTCTCATCAATCTAAAAATTAGCCTTTTATCGATTTTAATAAAATCTAAAAACAAAACATTATAAAGTTTATCTATATATTTTTCTTTATCTCCTTTAGAAACGAGAATAATTTGACTTTTTAAATCCCCTCTATTTCTGATTCTTCTGGCAACTTTAAACATATCCACTGTCTCATCATCTACATCCATGATGTAAATACAAGTACCTTTTTTATGTTCGATATTCTTATCGACATCCACCGTATAAGTAGAAAATTCACTTATATTATAATGCTCATCTTTTCCATATAAAAAATTCTTTATAAGTTTTACATACGTCCCTCTCAATCCTTCATCTTTTTCTAAAACAACAAAACTTAACATAACTATCTCCCTCTCAATTCTATATCCGTCGAACGAGTTTTGTCGCGAACGACAAACAAAAGAGTATCATTTCTATTTTATTAAAACAACCGATTTTAAAAATATTATTGTCGAAATATAGTGGCACGCATTTTGAGTATTTCTTAATTAAAAAGTAGACATTTATAATTATGTCCACTAAACGGTTTAAAAAAAGGGAGAAAAATCACGATACACTTTCGAACTCTTTTATCCATTTTACCAACTTAGCTTTACTATTTTTCGCAATTAAATTAGTTTTCATGCCATTATTAAATACTATGGTGTTACTCTTTTTGTCATATGAAGATATATGATATAAATTTATTATACAACTTCGATGTACTTTCAAAAATCTCGGGTCTTTTGAAAGTTTCTCTTCAATTCCTTTAAGAGATATAAAATCTAAATAACTGTCATCTTTAGTATATATTGTAACGGAATCATCTCGCAGATTTTTAGTAACAAAATAAATATCATCATAGTTTAATCGATAGATTTCATCATACGCCGTAAAAGAATAGGCCCGATACCTAGTAATCATTTTATAAGCATCTTTTATTGCGTTATTTACTTTTTCGATGATTCTCTCATCTATACGTAAAAAATCTAAATAAAGTATATTGTGAAGCTTACCTATATATTCTCTCTTGTCGTTATCAGTGATTAAAATGATTTGTGAATTCAAGTCACCATCTTTTCTGACGTTTCTCGCGACTTCACACATGTTTACTTCTTCATCGTCGACATCCATTAGATATATTTTAGGCCCATCGATATGCAAAACTTCTTCTTGTACTGTCTTCGTACATCGCTCGTATTCGTATATCCGATAATGATCATCCTTATCGAATAGAAAATTTTTAACAATCTTAACCAACAACCCTCGCATTTCATGATCTTTCTCAAGTACTACAAAACTAATCATAAATAAACCATCCTTTTCTTTCTTTTTTAGTCCTTTTGTTTTTAGGCAAACGACAAACATGATTTTATCATTAATGTTTTCCCTAAACAACAAATACACCAACATTTGCTGTCGAAGTCTAGTAGCATTTATGGTGGACAAAATCGTATTTAAAAAGTAGACATGATTTAATTGTCTACAGAATCAACTAATTTGCAAAAAAGTGATAGTATTATAAGACCGAATGTGAACCCTGCAAGTACGTCGCTTGGATAATGTACTCTTAGGTAAATTCTACTGCATCCTATTGCTATAATAAGTACGCTTAGTATCGCAGTCAATATATATTTTATTTTTTTATTCTTGCACTTTTTATTTATAAGATAAATTAATATTCCATAAAAGGCCATGGAACAAGCCGAATGTCCACTAGGAAAACTAAAGCCATCGGCAACGACTAAATGCTCTAGACTTGGCCTCGGCCTTTTTATGATAAACTTTAGTATATGATTGAATAATGCGACACATCCGAGGTTTAACAAGACGACTGCCCCTATTTTCTTATTTTTACAAATTAACATATAAATAACAGCTATACCTATCAGCACTTCTGCCTCTCCTAAAAATGTTACTGCTTTCATTATTTGGGTAAGTAAAGGGGTTCTCATAAAAAAACTGCTTACTACTCGATCTAAGCCTTCTAGCCATCCAAAAGTTGTTCCTAAATATAGTAACAGAAGCCCCATTCCACAAGCTGCACTTACAATTGTACTTTTATCCTTTTTTTTCATATCAACTCACATCCTTAGTATACCATTTAAGACGCATAAATAGAACAAATTTAAAAAAGTACGCTTAACCGCACTTATAAAGTTTTATCTTCTGTCTTTACCATTTCTCCAGTAACATTTATTCCCGTAAAAACGGTTGGGTCGCTAGCTAAAACAGAATATTCTACGCCACTTACAGCGTATCCTTTTTCGCCTAATACAGTGGAAACAATTTTTTTTAAATCGTCGTCATCAAATGGCAAAGGGAATTTAGCATATCTCCCTTCGTCTGCCAACACATATTTGTAAACATCGAAACTAACTGTACCTTCGATGGGAATGTATCTTTTACCAGTTACAACCTTACCTGCTGTAACTTTAGCTCTTACTTTTTTTTCTTCGTACTTTTCGTAATAATATACAATCATGCTTTCTATTTCTCGAGTTGAAAAATGCATATTATTCATCCTTTCTTTTTTACCAGATACTTTCAGTATCTATTTAAATTATAGCATCTTAAAGAGTTTATTACAATTCTTTACGCCTCCGTCTTTACATTTAAGCAAAGAAAAAGACTTTTCCATAAAAGTACTTTATCTTCTAAAATTATGAATTCTTATTTCCGTAAAGTCCTGTTTATATAAACAGTCCCTGTGCTATCCGTGAATAAAAACGTTAATTAACTAAAATGACTTTTATTTAATTGGTCATTTTATTTCTTTTAACATTTGTTGCTTTAATTTATCTATATTAGGGAAAAATAAATTTATTCCTCTTTTCTTTAATCCTAACATATTTTTAAATAAACTTTTTATTTCATTTTG
>CAZLNI010000083.1:0-5520 GCA_964560995.1 uncultured Muribaculaceae bacterium | reverse complement strand
TAGCCTTAACTGGTATAGCATGGAATACTTCAAATACTGGTGATGCCAAATATGTTGGATACATGTATGGAGGGGCAAATGGAGGGGAAAGTACGAGTAAAGAACAAGCACAAACTAACGAGACTGATTCAAATATAAAGATCCAACTAGATACATGGTATAAAGAGAATATAGTAGATACAGGATTTAGCGAAGCAGTAAGCGATGAGATATTCTGTAATGATAGAAGTTTTGCGGACAATAATACAGGGACAGGCTTTGGAACAAGCGAGACATACTATGGAGCAAGAGGAAGAGTAGGAAGTGGAGTAAGTAATCCCGAACCAAGTTTCAAATGTCCAGAGAAGAACGACTCGTTTACAAAAGAAGACACAGAAAAAGGAAACGGTATGTTAAAGTATCCAGTGGGACTGATAACAGCAGATGAGATAGCAGCAGCTGGGGTAATCTATGTTAATAGAAACCATTATTTATGCAAAGGAACCTGGTATTGGTCGTTTTCGCCTTACATTGGTGGAAGTTATACTTCTGTATTTACTGTAAATGGCAATGGCGATTTGAGCAGCTGGGGTGTGCATAAAGAGGGTGCTGTCGTTCCTGTTATAAATCTAAGTGCTGAGTACGCAAATACTCTAGTCGGAGAAGGGACGATGGAATCGCCTTATCGGTCTGCATAATTATATTTGAAAACTTTTGGAACCTAGTTAGGTTCTTTTTTCTAAATGAATAATATTCCTTTTTCATGACCATAATAATGATAAGAGGGATAATCTATGATGAAATTCTTAAGGGGTATGTTAATATTAGGTGCAGTTATTTTATTAAATGGATGTACTATCAATTATACACCAAGCGAACGTGTTGAAGATATGTTAAATCGTTATATCAAAAACGACAGTGGAATAATGGAAGAATTAGATGCTTACATGGAAGAGCAAAAGTTAACTGATAGCCAAAAGGAAAAATATAAAAGTGTCATCAAAAATGAGTATGCCACTATAAAATATAAGATTAAAGACGAGAAAATAGATGGAGATGAAGCTAAAGTAGAAGCAGCTATAGAAGTAAAAGACCTCTATATGGCTAGCAAAAAAGCGGGCGAATACTTAGTCGAACACACTGACGAATTTTATACAAACGGGGTGTATGACAAAAGCAAGTTTATCGATTATAAACTAGACGAAATGGCGAAATATAGTGAAACGGTTGAGTATACTGTCTATATCGATTTAGTTAAAAAAGATGGTTTATGGACAATCGAACAAATCGATAATGCGACACTTGAAAAGATACATGGCATATATGATTATGAAGAGAACGACGATAAATAGTCGTTTTAATTTGCGTTTTTTGCCTATTTGTGCTAGAATACTTCTCAATTAAAAGAAAAGGGGGCTTCTGGATGGCGATTAGTGTGAAAAATAGGGAGACTTTAGAGTGCCTTTTTACAGTGGAGAAATCGATTCAGACGGAGTATAACTGCGCCTTGAATGGGGCTTTCTCTAGTGAACGAATGAACAGATTTTTAGAATCAGAAGATTCTTTATTACAGTCTTTAGATGTAACACAAGAATTATTTAAAGAAGTTGCCGATTTTATTAAAGCCGAAATTGGAGCGACTATCGACGATGATTTACCTTTAGTGATGAGCACATATATGACCGAAAAGACTTATCCTCATTTAAGATTATACGCAAGATTAAGAAGAACATATATAGAAAACGGGAAAAGTCTCATTGGACGCTCTTTAGAAACTTTACGCGACTTAGAAATCGGCATGTTTTATAGATGCCTAATAAAAGATAGCGAAGCAAATCCAAAAATGCGTAAAGATTTAGTTAAGTACGCTTATTTGAGTTTAATAGATTCTCCACGAATCGAAAGAGAGACTGTCGATAACGGTCTAAACCCTACAGAATATTTAGATGATTATTTCGGATTTATGTTCGACTTTAGTGCTATTTACATGGTTAAAAGTTATATAAATCGAGTTGCTATACCTTTAGAAAACAATGTTACTCGTAATAGAAAAGAAAGATTTGAAAGATTAATAAAAAAAGTTTTAAGGCTACTACAAAATTATAGAGCACTGGAAATAAAAGGAATTTCTAGTAAAAAAGAATTGACAATGTGTTCCGACTATTTTAAGTCTATCCTGGCTATCCAACCTCCTAAGGAGAGAGAAGAAATTTTTAAAAAGGTAAATGAAAACAAAGAGTTAGGGCAATATCCTGCCGTTTTAAAATGGGAAGTTGAGCAGGTATTGGCACCTCAAGTAAGGTCATTCGAGTTTATAGATTATAAAAAAATGTAAATATATTTAACGATTGTGATTATAATATTAATGTGGGATACACAAATTAACTAACAAGAGAAAAAAAATCTTGACTAGCAGTCTCTTTTAGTTATATAATTAAGTAGCAGTGCCTGATTAGCTCAGTCGGTAGAGCGCACGGCTGTTAACCGTTAGGTCGCAGGTTCGAGTCCCGCATCAGGCGCCATTAAGAAATTACGCAAATCCTTTTAAATAAAGGGTTTGTTTTTTATTTTTATTTATAACGGTGTAAAACGAGTGATTAAGATTGAAAACTATTCTTTTTTTGTGGTAAAATTATCCTAGAATAGAGATGAAATGTATGAATAAAAAAGGATTTACATTAGTAGAACTTATCGCAGTTGTGGCAGTTATTGCACTTATAATTATACTCGTCACACCAAACATATTAAAATCTGCTGACAGATCTAGAATGAAGGCTTTTGAGTCTAAAGTCACAGTACTCGAAGCAGCGGCTGCCGTGTATGGACAAGATAATTATAGAAACATAATAAATGGAGTAAACGCTAATAAGTCTGGATACTCCAAACAAGGGGAATATTATACATATACAATTGAGATTAGAGAGTTAGTGCCCGAATATATTTCCAAGGACATAGACGAAGGAATCAATATTGAAGGTAAAATGTACTATGTTCAAGATCCGAGGGATACTTCTAAATATTTAGATGACTATACGATGACTATTAGAATACACGAATCTACAAGAAAAGTGACTGCTAAATTTAATGAAAGTTAAAACAGTTCACTTTTTTCTTTTATAAATTTTTGTTTTATTATATAATACTTTTTACGAGGTGTAGCTTATGAAGATGTGTGACGTTAACTATGACGATTTAAGCCCGATGATGAAGCAATATTATGAAATTAAAAAGAACTACGAAGGTATTCTCTTATTTTATCGTCTAGGTGATTTCTATGAGTTATTTTTTGAAGATGCATTAATTGCAAGTAGAGAGTTAGGACTCACGTTGACGGGTAAGAATGCAGGCTTATCTGAGCGAATTCCGATGTGCGGGGCACCACATCATTCGATTAAAACGTATATTCAAGAAGCCATAAAAAAAGGTTTTAAAGTTGCAGTTTGTGAACAAATGGAAGATCCTAAACAATGCAAAGGGATGGTGAAAAGGGAAGTCACCGAAGTCATAAGTAAAGGAACCCTTACCGATTTGGAATTCTTAGATAACAAAGATTTTAACTATTTAGGAAGTATCCTAGAGTATCCTGCTAGCTATGTAATAACTTATGCCGATATCTCGACTGGTGAACTCAATACGATTTCGGTCGACAAAGATGAAAACAGATTATTAAATGTCGTCTTGAATAACGGGTTTAAAGAGGTAATATTATCATCTAATGTTGAAGATAAAATTGAGAAAATACTTCACGACATATATAACATCGACGTGACGAGAATAGATGAACTATACGATGGGAAGTTGCCATGTGATGTAGATGGATTAGATTTAAAGACGATAAGTGGCATAAGACATATACTTTACTATTTGTCGGTGCGGGAACTTAAAAATATAGAACACTTGAAAGTAGTCAACGTCCAAGATGATGATGCTTATTTGAGCATGGACATCCATACTATCCGCAATTTAGAACTATTTGAGACGTTGAGGCTCCATGAAAGACAGAATTCGCTTTTATGGCTTATCGATAAGTGTAAAACGGCGATGGGGTCGAGAAAACTCAAAGCTTGGATGTTGAAACCTTTACGAGATAAAAAGAAAATCGAGAGTCGTTATGATAAAATAGATAAACTCAATGAAAGTTTTTTGATAAGGAGCGAACTAGCAGATTTGCTATATGAGATATACGATATCGAAAGGTTATGTGGCAAAGTTTCAGCAGGTACAGCTAATGCAAGGGACTTGTTACAATTAGATAATTCTCTTCGAGTATTACCGAACATTAAAAAGTGTGTTTTGGAATTAGGTTTCGACTATGACATAGAGTGTTTTGTCGAACTACACGATTTGATAGAGAAATCTATAAGTTTGGATGCTCCAGTTACTTTAAAAGACGGTTCATTGATAAAAGAGGGGTATAATGAAGAATTAGATGAATTAAAGAATATAAGAAGAGGCGGCAAAGATTTCATCTCTTCGATAGAAGAAGAAGCTAAACAATTGACTGGAATTAATAATTTAAAAGTCGGTTATAACAAAGTCTTTGGATATTTTATCGAAGTTACTAATGCCAACAAGGATAAAATAAAAGACGAGTATGGTTGGATAAGAAAACAGACTCTCGTCAATGCAGAAAGATATATAAGCCCTAAATTAAAAGAAAAGGAGAGTTTGATACTTTCAGCTGAAGAGAAGATTATCGAACTCGAATACGAATTGTTTTTAGAAGTACGCAGTAGAGTGAAAGAATGCGTCGATAAACTCATCCTTTTAGCGGGATATTTAAGCGATATAGATGCACTAGTCGCCCTTTCAGTCGCAAGTGAGGACCTCAAACTAGTTAGACCTACTCTAAACGAAGACCGGATTGTAAACATTAAGTTAGGTAGACATCCAGTTGTCGAATATGTAAGCGATAAGGAATATGTCCCGAACGATATCATAATGGATGCGAATACTACTACTTTGTTAATAACTGGGCCGAACATGAGCGGTAAAAGCACTTATATGAGGGAAATGGCTATTATAACTGTTTTGGCACAGATGGGTTCTTTCGTACCGGCTGTTAGCGCTGACATTCCTATATTTGACAAAATATTTACACGTATCGGTGCAAGTGACGACTTGGTTAGCGGAGAGAGTACTTTCATGGTCGAGATGAAGGAAGCTAATAACGCGATTTTAAATGCAACAGAACATAGTTTAATTCTATTCGACGAATTAGGACGTGGTACGGCAACTTACGATGGGATGAGTTTGGCAAAGTCGATATTGGAATATGTCGACGTGAATATAAAGTGTAAGACGTTGTTTTCTACTCATTATCACGAACTTACTTCTTTAGCGGACGAGATTCAAACGATTAAAAATATTCACGTCAGCGCAAAAGAAGAAAATGGTAAAGTCTATTTTTTACATAAAGTTGAAGAAGGACCAGTTGATAAAAGTTATGGTATACATGTAGCTAAATTATCGGGCATGCCAGAAAGCTTAATAAAAAGGGCAGAAGAGATTTTAGCAGGGTATGAAAATCTTCCAAAATCA
>CAZLNI010000082.1:0-5522 GCA_964560995.1 uncultured Muribaculaceae bacterium | reverse complement strand
CTAAGCCCGTTTCACCTATCGTAGATTCGTGCTTTTTAAGCATTGCAGAACAATATTTTTTTAGTGATGCCATCTCTTTAGGATATTTATCGACATATTTTATGACATCCAAAGCGAGATGATAACGGTCTATTTTATTTTGAACGCGCATATCAAAAGGCGTCGTTATAGTACCCTCTTCATTGTAACCGTGAACATGAAGATTTTGGTTAGTGCGATTATAAGTAAGTTCGTGAATCAAGGAAGGATAACCGTGAAAATCGAATATGATCGGTTTCTTTTTCGTAAATAAAGTATCGTATTCTTTATCAGTCAGTCCATGTGGATGGCTTTTTTGAGAAGTTAATTTCATCACGTCTACGACATTTACGAAGCGAATTTTTAGTTTAGGGACATATTCGTGTAATAGAGAAACTGTCGCAAGGGCTTCTAGAGTAGGCGTGTCACCTGCACAAGCGAGGACGACATCGGGTTCTTTACCTCCATCTGTCGATGCCCACTCCCATTTACCTACTCCTAAAGCACAGTGCGCTGATGCTTCTTTGATGTTTAACCACTGAGGACGGGGATGTTTAGACGCGACGATGACGTTTATATAGTCCTTAGTTTTAAGGCAGTGGTCCATCGTCGAAAGAAGAGTATTGGCGTCTGGGGGCAAGTACATCCTTACGATAGAAGCTTTCTTTGTCACGAGATGATTTAATAAGCCTGGATCTTGATGGGTATAACCGTTGTGGTCTTGTTGCCAACAATGGCTTGTAAGAAGGAGGTTTAAAGAAGATATGCTTTCTCTCCATGGCAACTCGCTCGTCACTTTTAACCATTTTGCATGTTGACTAATCATCGAATCGACCACTCTTATGAAGGCTTCGTATGAATCGAATATGCCATGTCGTCCAGTCAATATGTAGCCTTCGAGCATGCCTTCACAGACGTGTTCAGATAAGACGGAATCGACAACAGCCCCGCGATTATCTAGGTATTCATCATTTGTAAATGTTACTCCGTTCCATTGGCGATTGGTCACTTCAAAAAGTGGAGCCATCCTATTCGATAAAGTTTCATCGGGAGCGAATAGTCTAAAGTTAGCGTTTTCTTCATTTTGCTTTATGACATCTCGTAGATATCCTGCAAGAACTGTCATATCTTGAGCTTCCACGTTACCGTGATTAACTTTTAATCCATATTTTTTATAATCTGGCAAATCCAATTCTTTTAATAACAACCCGCCATTAGTGTGGGGACTTGCAAACATTTTGTGCTCGTCATCTGGGAGGATGCTTTCATATATTTTTTTAAGGTGACCGTTTTCATCAAACAGTTCTTCGGGATGATAACTTCTAAGCCACTGCTCTAATAAATCCATATTCTTTCCCGTAATTCTATCGACGACGACGGGAACTTGGTGAGCACGGAATGTACCTTCGATTTCCTTCTCTTCGACAATCTTAGGTCCTGTCCATCCTTTTTTAGATATGAAGACGACCATCGGATATTCAAGACGTTCTGATGATTTCTGAGAATGCCTCTTGATAGCTTTTATATCTTTGACGATTTGATCTAAAGTAGATGCCATTTTTTCGTGAGCATTGGTTGTCGTAGTTACTTCGACAAAATAAGGATTCCATCCACACCCCTTTAAAAAGCTTTTCAATTCGCTTCGTGGTATGCGGGAAAGGATAGTTGGGTTGGAAATCTTGTAGCCGTTTAGGTGTAATATAGGCAGAACTATTCCGTCTGTCTTAGGGTTTAAAATTTTGTTTAAGTGCCAACTCGTAGCAAGGGGACCCGTTTCGGCTTCGCCATCTCCAACTATACAGGCGGCTATCAAGTCTTTATTATCTAGAACAGCTCCAAATGAGTGGGCGAGAGAGTATCCTAGTTCTCCTCCTTCATTTATAGAGCCTGGTGTTTCTGGTGCGACGTGAGAAGATATTCCCTTTGGGAAACTGAACTGCTTAAAAAGTCGTTGCATGCCCTGTTCATCTTGAGATATGTTAGGATAAACTTTTGAATAAGTTCCTTCTAAATAGCAGTTAGAGACTGCTGCATTTCCCCCATGACCAGGTCCCACGACTAAAATCATATTTAAATCGTTTTTCTTAATAATTCTATTTAGGTGTGTAATGATAAAATTTTGACCTGGAACTGTTCCCCAATGACCGACGACGTTTACTTTCATATCGTCTAACTTAAGAGGATTTTTTAGTAAAGGATTATCTAATAAGTATAGTTGACCTAAAGATAGATAATTTGCTGCCCTAAAGTAACCATCTAGTTTATGTAATTCGTTGTTCGAAAGTGTTTTCATATATTTCCTCTATTCTCTTATTTTATATCATTATTATAATTTAATCGTTAGAATTATGCAATGTCTTTAATGCAATTGAATATCTTTAAAATTACAAAAAAAGTACATGAATTTTGTAAAATATACTATACATGCACTTTTTTAAGCCTTATATTCGTCGAAATAATCTATTCCGTATTCTTTATGAATATCTTCTGTTCCCATAACAACTACTCTGTTATTTTGGAGTCCCAATTTCTCTAATAGAGTGTCTACGGTGTAACCTTCATTTTCGATGTTTTCGATGTCTATCTCTAGAAAAGGTGGAATAGATGGAAACTTATCTATGTCAAAATCTATTTTTCCTAATTCATAAGATATGCGATGTGAAGTAACCTTGGTGATAGGGTCTAATCCCATCTCATGGAAAAAGTCCATCGTCTCTTTTAATCTGCTGGTCTTGAATTTAATACCTTCTTTAATATCCGGTTTACTTTGGTTCACATGCATAGTCACTTTAATAGAACCTTCGTCTGTTACTCGGATAAGTTTATCATGTTTGGTTAAATATGCTTTATCTTTTGTATCGATTGCAATTATAGTTCTTTCATCATCATGTACTTTTATTGCTCCGATAGCTTCTAATTTAGTGATTAACTCTTCAATATTTACATCTAGTACTTTAATTTCGTGTTCTTTATATTCGCTCATTCTTGTTATCTCCTTACTTTTTAGTTTTTCTTCTACTTTCTCTTTAAACTCTGGATATATTTCCAGTAGGTCGTCAATTGCTCCCGTTAATCCCGACTTTTCAAATCGAATATATTTATCGATTAAATCTGAATTATCTAGAGGAATACTTTCTGGTCTATCTGGATATCTGTAAATTTTGATATTCCCTCTATCTTCCTCTCTTCTTCTATGGCATTTAAGATATTCGGAATGAAAACTTTCTTTTGGGGTTTAATAGTCTGTGCAAAAGATATTACTTCTCCACTCCATAAATAATCGTAATGGTCGAATGTGGAACCATCTAATTCATATAAATAACCCGGTTTATCATATAAAGTTTTTAGAATACCTAGTCTTCTTTCTACTAAAATAAGTTCTCCATCATAAAAGCTAATCTCAGTATCTAAATCGCCTTTGCCTTTACCCATAAATAATAGAGCAATTGTTTTGTTATCAGATGCATAGATGCATTCCTTTTGATGTGTACTTTTACGAGGTTTAAGTTCCGTGATGTCGCCATTTGGACTACCGTGATAAACAATATCTTTCATCTATTTACTCCTATTCTTATTATTTATTAACCCAGATTAATAAGTTATCTTATTTTAATGGTTTAAATTTCAATCAGTTCATACTCTTTAGAGCCTGCTCCTAACCTAGAAGCTGTTTCGATAATTTCGGCACCTTTTCTAGATTCGATTCTATCGATTAATTTATCTTTCCCAGAATCGGTGCTCTTATATACTATATCTAAACACGCTTTATCTATAGCGACTGGGTCTAGGCTTGCGAGAAGTCCAATATCCGCCATTACTGGTGCACTAGCATTTCCGTCACAGTCGCAGTCTGTAGATATATTGACCATTGCCGTAACATATGCGATGTTTCCTTCAAAATATCTGTGGACACTCGTTGCAGCATCGCCCATGGATTTTACGAAAGAAAGCTGGTCGGTTGCAAAATAATTGCCTTCAGCGTTTCCTGCACCATGAATATAAGCTTTACCATAAGATGAGGCAACCCCGATTGATAGTTGCTTTAAAGCTCCTCCAAATCCTCCCATCGCGTGACCTTTGAAGTGCGATAAGACAAGCATAGAATCATAGTTAGATAAGTTTTTACCGACATAGTTTTTATTAATTTGTTCGCCATCAGGAATATCTAGTTTTAAATCGGGTCCTTCGGCATCCATGATGTCTACTGTGAAATATTTGCTCCAACCGTGCTCATTCATAAGTTCAATATGTTTCTCTGTCGTATTGCGGGCGCCTTCGTAAGCAGTATTACATTCGACAACTGTACCATCTACATGTTTTATTAACCCTTCCACAAATTCTGGCTTTAAATAGTTTCGATTTCCTCGTTCTCCAGAGTGTAGTTTTACGGCAACTTTGCCTTTGAGATTGATACCTAATGCATCGTATACTTTTATTAACCCTTCTCTAGAAATATCTTTTGTAAAATAAACTTTTGCTTTTTCCATAATTATTTCCTCTTTCTATCTATACTAATTATACAACCTAAAGATAACTTTAAGTCAAGTAAAATTTTTTTAACCATCACTATTATTTCATATTAAGCTTACTGTAGGTGTTCTAATTCTTCTATTTCTTTAATTTTAGTTTGAATTGCGGTTTTTACCTCTATATCTCCAATTACATCGATACCAAATGCTCTTGTACCTGCATGGTTGATTGAAGCTCCACAGTGATAAATTATATCTTCATCAACTATGATATATCTATCGTGAAATGAGTTCGAGTAAATTATTTTTAAATTATCGTATTGGGACCGGTATTTTTTTAAATCCGTTTTATTGAGTTTTGATTTCTCTTTAACAATTAACAGTACAGGAACACTTATTTTTGAAATCATATCTAAAACACTATTATCAGCATATCCGTCTATAATTGTGAGACTTGTCTTAGCTGTTTTAAAAATATTAAGTATTTTTGAATAGGCGTCATATATTTGACCTTCAAAAAAGATTTCGTTAGCTTTTCTTTTTCCTCAAGCTTTGAAAATGTTTCTTGTAGCAGTTTAATATTATTAAAATTTTCTTCTATTCTTTCTGTATTTTTCATGACTTGATTATTTATATATTTTTGTTCAAGTAAACTCGTACTGATGTATTCTCTCATCATTACAAATGCATCCATTATTTGAATACTGATTTCAGTAGCTACTTTTGATTTTAATATAGTAGCAAGCATCGCAACCCCTTGTTCAGTGAAGACTCTTGGACATTTATATCTGCCACCTCTAGTTTCTCTTTTTTGGTCACAATTTGTGACCAGAAAATTAACACTTTCTTCTTCAGTTAATCTCCAACTAAATCTTTCTGGAAATCTTTCTATATTTCTTGAAACAGCTTGATTTATTTCTTTTGTGCCATTTGTACATTGATATAGTAAAGCTAAGTCGGAGTCAAACATAACTTGCTTACCTCTAATTTCATAAATCATACTTTCTATTTTTTTGTTTTCTAAAACTGTTAAGT
>CAZLNI010000081.1:0-5562 GCA_964560995.1 uncultured Muribaculaceae bacterium | reverse complement strand
AAATCTCAGAAAATGAGGACATCTACTGCACCATAATACTTAAGATGCAAGTGGGTTACTGATTAATTTTTCGGAAGAGGAATTAGAACAACTGTACAAACTTTTATCTAAAATTAAAAAGTGTAAACTTAAATGAAATTACACTTTTTTAATAGTATAAAACAACCATATCTATTTATTCGAGTAAGAAATAAAATAGAGGAATTACTTGAATATGAACTTTTATTAAGATATAATAATTGTGTAAAATATAGAAAAATAAGAGGGATAGTTTATGGATAATATTTCTAATCTTTTGAATAAGCAAAAGAAAAAATTAGGAACAGTGTGTACAGTATTTTTGTTCGTGTTACTTTTCTGTTATAGTTTTTTGGCTTCCGGTAATGACATAACTTATGGAAGCATTTCATTTACAACGCCAGAAGAAATTAACTATAAGTTTTTATCTGATATGAATTATATTACAGAAAACAATTGGTCTTATAATGGTTGGTCTGGCCATACGATTCAATTAGATAAAAATCCGGAGGGTGGGGTAATCAACCTCATAGTCAATGGAGAAAAAAGGCCTTTTGCTAAGGGAATAGGTCTGCACGCGAGAGGACAAGTAACATATGATATATCAGAATTATCGGCAGATTATCCGCGTTTTATTGCTAAACTAGGAGTGGATGCATCTAGGGGAACGAACGGAAAAATTTGGTTTCAGATTTTCGTTTCCAATGACGGAAATAATTGGACTTCGCTTTTAAAGACAGATGCTCTTACGGGTACTAGTGAAGCCGTTTCTGTGGATTTAAACGTGGAAGGGTACAAATATTTAAGAATATATGTCGATCCCGTGGGAGATATTTCTTCAGATCATGGAGATATTGCCAATGCTAAGTTGGTGACAAGAGATTACGTTTTAAATGAAATACCATATGATAGAATTCATAAAGTAGAGTACTACGATAATATTTTAAAAAATAACACTCCCGAAGACAATTATAATAACAATCATAAAGATTTCTTAGTACGAGAACTAGTAAATAAACTTGGATATTGGAATATTCAATCTTCTGTAGAATCAAATCCGAATATAAGTGAAACATTAGATTGGATATTAGACAATAATACTATTTTAGAAGAAGCAATAGAAGTTGGAGAAATATCTAATGGTTCATTATTTTTAAAGGTATTATCAGATCTTTATCACAATTATAAGAGCGATCTCAATACCCCTAATGGCTATGTATATGAAAAAATGATGATAGCTTCTGCTGCTGCTTATTCGACTGACAGAATAATAAATCCTTTATCTTTTGGTTTTCAAACACCAAGCTATGACTACGTAGAACGCTTTAAAATCATGAAAGATTTTTATGATAATAACGAATTTCGCAAAGTCACTACTAATGCTTTAGCAGGAACGCTTGAAGCTCATAATTGGTTTAAAGATTATCATGTCGATTTAATGCGTATGGTTATGCAAGATGGAACAAGTAATATAGATCTTAAATGGCTAAATGGTTTTACAAATGAAAAGCAAAGTGTCAGTTTCTATATGATAGGTTATGTTTCACCTACATACACTTTAGATAAATATTATGCCGAAGACAATAGGGAGAAATACGATAACCAATATTATTTAACGAAATATGGAGTACCATATGGTCTTATTAATGGCGCTAAAATACCGAGGTATTGGATGGTATTTGCTAATGGGGGTATTTGTTGGAATGCTTCTCGTGTTGGTCAGAGTATGTTCCGCGTAAATGGTATACCTGCTACGGGGGCTTATCAAGTTGGTCATGAATTATATATTCACTATTATGAAAACGCTAATGGTGATGGCTATTGGACTACAAGATATGGTAATTGGAGTGGCGCTGGAAGTACTTGGGGTGGAGCAAACCCATATCGTTATATATTTAACTGGAATAATAAATATTTTGCTGATAAACACATTAGTGGTTCTAAAGTTGCATCGAGTACCGGATATTTATATTTAGGACAAGATAATTTAAATCATTATGAGGCCTATAAGGAATCAGCATATTATAATTTAATTGCCAATTCTTATGACGATAAGACGCAAAAATTAGCAGCATATAATAAAGCTTTAGAAGTTAATGATATAAATCTAGATACCTATGATGGCATAATAAATGTTTATAAAGTAATGAGTCAAAATAACGAAATAAGCAGTGATGATTGGTATGAACTAGCTCTTAAAATAATTGACGCTTATGAGTTTCATCCCGTTGCAATGTTCGACTTATTAAAAGTCGTTAGACCATATTTAGAAGGAAGTAAAAAACTTCATATTGATACACTTGAAAGAGAAACTTTACAACGTGCAACAACGGCCTCTGGAAATGACACCATATTTGCTGGCTCTGTTAGAGTCCACGCTAACCAACTATTATATAAAACTCAACCAGACCCGATGTCATTCTCATTTGATGGCAATAAGGGAGGAGTAATAGTTAAGAATCCGATATATCAACTTGCTTGGGGATACAGTTTAGATGGTGGAAATACTTGGGCTAAGTTTGACAATAATGGTATGGAAACAGAATATACTGATGCCGACGAAATAGTTTTAACGGAAGAAGAATTAACCCGTATTACATCACAAAATGATATTCAGTTTAAATTTATGGGCTTAGCAGATTTTAAGTTCACAATTGATATTGTCGATGGGACAATAAGTTCATTATTATATGGTAATGACTTAGAAAATAGGGTTGTGGGTATTGATTTAACATATGAGTGGCGCAACAGTGCAAATGACTCATGGACATCATATAAAATGGCGTCACCAAATAATACCGGAAATAAAACGCTAGAAGTTAGACGCGGCGCAACAGGAAATACTCTTCCAAGTGAATCACAAACTTTCACATTTACAGAAGATAATCAACCGAATACTAGAAAATACGTACCAGTATCACATTTATCAATTGATAGTTTCTCAACGGAATCCATCGATGCTAATAGACCATTCTATGCACCTAATGCTATTGATGGAAATGGAAAAACCTTATGGCATACAGATTTTAGAGAAAATGTTTTAACAACAGGTATAAAGCCATTTATAACTATAAAATTAGACAAACCAAGATATATTTCTGCTGTAGAATTCAAGCAGCTAAAATATAGAAGTGATGATCCAGTTAATATCAAAAATGCCCGAATATATATAAGTGAAGACGGAGAAAAATGGGTAGAAGCTGGCAAAATTGAGAATTGCCCACAAGATGAAG
This sequence comes from uncultured Muribaculaceae bacterium, assembly GCA_964560995.1. Classification (GTDB taxonomy): domain Bacteria; phylum Bacillota_I; class Bacilli_A; order RF39; family UBA660; genus RUG11867. The sequence continues at coordinate 2,311 of CAZLNI010000081.1, read as the reverse complement.
AATTAAGGGTTGTCGATTTTACTGAAAGTATATATGGCGAGTATATAAAGATAGAAATGGATACATATGATATCTTCTCTTGTCTATCGCTTGTAAATGTATTCCAAGACATGACTAAAAATCCAAGACCAACTGCTGGAATCGGTTATAGTACAACAGAACCGACAACAGAAAATGTTATAGCAAGACTAGTAAATGTTAGTACTGAACATTATGAAATATTAACACCCGGAGGTGATACGCACGAATTTACCGAAAATGGTGAATTTACATTTAGATTTAAGGATACAGATACAGGGGTCGAAGGTACATCATTAGCTAAGGTAGATTGGATTGATAGGACTGCTCCAACTGCAACAATCGAATATAGTACAAAGAATCCTATTAATTCTTCAGTTTATGTGACTTTAAAACCTAGTGAAGTTGTTAAAGTATTAAATAACGGTTATTATAGTATTGACGAAGATGGAAAAGTTTATGATACGGAAGGAAATTTATTATCGGATTACACGGTTGACGAAAACGGCGTGGTTAAAGATAGTGGTGGTAAAATTATTGACCCATTAAAATATGAATTTCTTGATAACGGCGAATTTATCTTTGAATTTGTTGATTTAGCTGGAAATAAGGGAACTGCGACTGCTACAGTAGATTGGATAGATTTTGAGGAGCCTAAAGCAACATTAACATATAGCAAAGATACTTTAACTAATGAAGATGTGACAGTCACTATAAGTTTTAATGAAGAAGCATCAGTTACTAACAATAATAGAAGTCAATCGTATATTTTTAAAGATAATGGAGAGTTTACTTTCGACTTTAGGGATTTAGCAGGTAATTCGGGTTCAGTAACTGCCAAAGTGAACTGGATAGACAAAACTGCTCCAACGGCAGATTTAAAATATGAAAACGTCGATGATAAAGTAGTAGTTACTGTGGTGAACTCCAGTGAAGAGATAACTTTTGCGGAAGGAATCGGCGTATATGAATTTTCTAAAAATGGAAATTATGAGATAGTATTCTATGATAAAGCAGGCAATGAAGGTAAGTTAGTCGCAGTTATTACATCATTTAAGGATGATCCGGAGAATCCAGATGATAATAAACCAGATGAACCTATTGTAGATCCAGATAATCCAGATAAACCGGATGATAAAGAGCCGGACAAACCAAGTAAACCTAATGAAGGTAACAAGCCTACTGTTCCAAACAAACCTACAAATCCTAGTAATCCATCTGAAGAGAATCCAGACGAACCAGTAAACATTGATTATAAAAAATATACAGAGAAAAGTGTCACTGTTTTAATACCAGCAAATATAATAAATGGTGAATTTAAATTAAAAGTAGAAGAATTTGCATTATTAGAAGAATTAAAAGGGAAGTTTGGAGATTTAAGTGAATTCTACAATATATACTTAACCGATGAAAACTTGACAAGAGTTGAAGTTTCGTCGAAAAAGCCACTAAAAATAAGTATAAAACTAAAAACTTTAAAAGATTTTATTGGTGTTTACGAAATTACAAACGATAACACTATAAAACCAGTTAATTATACAAAAAATGGTGGTAACATAGAAATAACTGCTAATAATTTAGGCAAATATGTGGTTTCTTATAAAGAATTAGTGGTTGTTGAGCCAAAGGAACCTGTAAATTCTAATAATAAGAAAGAAAAATTAATAATTGTAACAATTGTCATTATAGGAACGCTAATTGGATCAATAGTATACTTATTTAAAAAACCTAAAAGCAGTAATTTCAACAGATGATATGCTATTTAAAAAGCTATTTTGAGATAAATCGAGATAGCTTTTTTAGTGGGTAGCTTTTATTTTAAGCAAAGAATTACGGATTTGATAAGGACTATGGAATCGTTACATTAGGCAATTGAAGTTTCAAATAAGTAGAATATTTCTATAATATAATAAGGAAGTGAAAATAATAATGAATCATTGTATGCATGATAATATTAAAGTTATTCAATGTTTAGGCGCGACTGGTCCAATGGGCCCAACAGGTCCTGCAGGCGGTCCAACAGGTCCAACAGGCCCTCAAGGTTTAGCCGGAGCTACTGGCCCAACAGGCCCTCAAGGTTTAGCCGGAGCTACGGGTCCTACAGGAGCAACAGGACCTCAAGGATTAGTTGGAGCTACGGGTCCAACAGGCCCAACAGGCCCTCAAGGTTTAGCTGGAGCTACTGGTCCAACCGGAGCAACAGGACCTCAAGGATTAGTCGGAGCTACTGGTCCTACAGGAGCAACAGGACCTCAAGGATTAGTCGGAGCTACTGGTCCTACAGGAGCAACAG